>JAFTDZ010000040.1 GCA_017453885.1 Clostridia bacterium | reverse complement strand
TCTCTTCCGTTCAAAATTATTATTTCAACAATTTGATTTTGTATGAAGATTTGGAGGATTTTTTACTTGGCGGTAGCTACAGTATAATTAAGAAAGGCAACGACCTATCGTTAAACGCGGGTATTAACTTATTTATTGTTGAGGACGGTACTCCGTACGTTACCGAACACATGCGTTCTTTTGATGCGAAATATGTAAATAACGAATCCGTAACCTTTACAATATCGGATAAATTCATTGAAGCGCTGAACAATTATTCTATGGATAAGAAAACCTTTGTAACCGTTAAGAACGGAACGGACGCGCAAGTTATTCTTAATGATATGGATGCGTACGTTGAAAACAATTCTTTGAACATATACGTTTTTAGAGCGCCCGGCGGTATCCCTGCCCGATTATACAAATAAAAAGAATATCTGCGGCAGGATGAAAAACGTCCTGCCGTTTTTCATGTTTCCGCTTAGATTCCGTTGACATATCTTTATACAAATGTTATAATCATATTAGCCTATCGGATAGATAGGTAAAAAGGAGAGCAAAATAATATGGCAAAAGTTTATACGTCGGCGGATCAACTCGTCGGGAGAACGCCCCTTCTCGAACTCACTCACATTGAAAAAGAATACGGTCTGAAGGCGAAGATATTCGCCAAACTCGAATACTTCAACCCCGCAGGTTCCGTTAAAGACCGCATAGCCAAGGCCATGATAGAGGACGCCGAAAAGAACGGCAAACTCAAAGAGGGCTCTGTGATAATAGAGCCGACTTCGGGCAACACGGGCATAGGCCTCGCGGCGATAGCGGCGGCGAAGGGTTACAGGATAATCATCACCATGCCGGAAACAATGTCCGTCGAACGCCGCCGGATAATGAAGGCTTACGGCGCGGAACTCGTTCTGACCGAGGGCGCCAAGGGCATGAAGGGCGCGATAGCCAAGGCTCAGGAACTTGCCGAACAGATACCGGGCAGTTTCATTCCCGGGCAGTTCGTAAACCCCGCCAACCCCAAGGCGCACAGGGAAACCACCGGCCCCGAAATTTACGAGGATACCGACGGGCAGGTGGATATATTCGTCGCGGGCGTAGGTACAGGCGGCACGGTTACGGGCGTGGGCGAATACCTCAAGGGCAAAAATCCCGCAGTAAAAGTGGTCGCGGTCGAACCCGCTTCTTCCGCCGTCCTATCAACGGGCGTTGCCGGCCCGCATAAGATACAGGGCATAGGCGCCGGGTTCGTGCCGGACGTTCTCAACACTTCCGTTTACGACGAGGTCGTCGCCGTAACCAACGAGGACGCGTTCGCCACGGGCAAACTTATCGGCAAGAAGGAAGGCGTACTGGTCGGCATATCTTCGGGCGCCGCGGTTTGGGCGGCGGTGCAAGTGGCAAAGCGTCCCGAAAACGCGGGTAAAAACATCGTAGTTCTGTTGCCCGATACGGGCGACCGTTACCTTTCCACACCATTGTTTGCCGACTGAAAACCCCGTATTTCAAAGGTTATCGGCTATTTTACCGCCCTGCCGCAGGGCGGAACGGAAGAAAAACGAAGGAGTATATTATGAAAATTTCCACGAGGGGAAGATACGCCCTGCGCGTGATGATAGATATTGCCGAGAGCGGCGGCGCGGATTTCGTTCCGCTTAAAGATATAGCCGCCCGGCAGGAAATTTCGCAAAAGTACCTCGAGAGCATAACCGCCGATCTCGCCAAAGCGGGGCTTCTCGACGGGCGGCACGGCAAGGGCGGCGGATACAGGCTGACGAGGGATCCTTCGCTCTACACCGTGGGCGAAGTCCTTCGCGTCACCGAGGGCGATCTCGCACCCGTAGCCTGTCTCGACGCGAACGCCGCGCCCTGCTCCCGCGCTTACGGTTGCAGAACGTTGCCCGTATGGAAAGATCTTTACGCCCTGATAAATAAATATTTGAACGGAGTTAAACTATCCGATATTGTTTCCGCTACCGCAGGGGGTGACGATTACGTTATCTGACGCGGATAACGCGGTTATTATGATAAAGTGAAGGGTGAAGGGTGAAGAATGAAGAGTGAAGAATGAAGAGTGAAAAGTGAAGGGTGGTAACTTGTCATTCCGAACGAAGCGAAGCGCAGTGAAGAATCTCTGTTTTTCAGCGGAGATTCTTTTATGTTTCCGAAAGGAAAAAATTTGCGTTCCGTCGGGAATAATTTGTTATAAATCGGTAAAACTTTATCCGATACGGTGCGATTGATTTTTGCGCTTTTCGCCCGCGGGAACATAAGAACTTCCGTTTTGCTCCTTTTTGTTAAAATTTAACAAGTTTTGAAGATTTTTTATAAAATTAAGTTGGTTTTTCATTATTTTTGTCACCTTTTCTGTTGCTTTACAAAATATCATATGGTATAATATAAATGCAATTTATTAAATCGGTAAAATTTTATCGATAAAATAATCCCCGAACGAGGATTTCGGAATAAAAAAAGGAAGGTAAAAAAATGAGCAAGATAACGATCATCGGCGCGGGTTCGGTGGGAGCGACCGTAGGATACGCAATGAGCCTTAAAGGTACGGCGTCGGAAATAGTTCTCGTGGATATCAACGAGAGAAAGGCTGAGGGCGAAGCGCTCGATATAAGGCAGGGTATGCCATACAGCCCGCAGAATAAAATTTACGCCGGCACTTACGAGGACGCGAAAGGTTCGGACATAGTCGTTATAACTTCCGGCGTACCGAGAAAGGCGGGGATGTCCCGCTTGGATCTCGCGCAGGTAAACGTGAACGTTATCAAGTCGATAGCGCCGCAGATCACCAAGTACGCTCCGGACGCAGTATATATAATAGTGAGTAACCCCGTTGACGTGCTTACCTACGTTTTCCAGAATGTTTCCGGCATACCGGAAGAACGCGTCATCGGCACGGGCACCCTGCTGGATACCGCCCGCCTGCGCACCAAACTTTCCGAAAACTTCAACATAAGCATGAAGAACGTTCACGCTTACGTTTACGGAGAACACGGAGATTCTTCTTTCATTCCGTGGTCTATATCCAATATTTCCGGCATAGACGTGTGGGAATACCCCAAACATATCCTCAACAAGACGAATATGAAACAGGCGGAATTCACCAAAGAGGAGATAACCGAACACGTTAAAAAATCGGGCGGTTGGATAATAGAACGCAAGGGCGCCACCTTCTACGCGATAGCCGCCTGCGTAACGCACATTTGCGGCTGCATACTTTCCGGCGTGGAGATCGCGCTCACCGTTTCCACCCGCCAGCACGGCGAATACGATGGCGTTGACGACGTATGCCTTTCCACCCTCGCCCTGATAGGCCGCCACGGCGTTTGCGGGAAGATAGTTTTCCCGCTGACCGACGAGGAACTCAAATCGCTTCAGACGAGCGCCGTTCGCCTGAAAGAGGTCATAAACTCGGTCGAAATATAAAAAACAGTAAACAAATGATCTGAAAAAGAGGTTAAAAGATGGAATACCGTATAGAAAAGGATTCTATGGGCGAAATGCGGGTGCCCGCCGATAAATACTGGGCGGCGCAGACGCAGAGAAGTTATCAGAACTTCAGGATAGGCGGCGAACTTATGCCGCGGGAGATCACGCACGCGTTCGGCATTCTCAAAAAGGCCGCCGCCGTTGCGAACTTCAACCTCGGCAAGTTGGACGAGGAGAGGAAAAACGCCATATGCCTGGCTTGCGACGAGGTGATCTCCGGCGAACTTTACGACCACTTCCCGCTCGTCGTATGGCAGACGGGCAGCGGAACGCAATCCAACATGAACGCCAACGAAGTTATAGCCAACCGCGGGAACGAGATCGCCGGGAAGAAGATACTCCATCCGAACGACCACGTGAACAAGAGCCAGAGTTCTAACGACACCTTCCCCACGGCAATGCACATTTCCGCCGTACTTATTATAGAAGATAAACTTTTCCCCGCGATGGATAAACTTATCGATACGTTCAAACGGCTCGAAAAGGAAAACGAGGGAATAGTAAAGAGCGGAAGAACTCACCTTCAGGACGCTACGCCCATTGCCTTTTCGCAGGAGATAAGCGGCTGGCGCAATATGATAGAAAAGACCAAAGCGCAACTTTCTCTCGCGCTCGGCGGTCTTAAAGAACTTGCGCTCGGCGGCACGGCGGTAGGCACGGGGCTGAACGCTCCGAAAGGCTGGGGAGAGGAAGTGGCGAAGCAGGTTTCCGTCCTCACGGGCAAAACTTTCGTCACGGCGGAAAACAAATTCCACGCGCTCACTTCGAAGGACGACATCGTGTTTGCCCACGGCGCGTTGAAGGCGCTTGCCGCGAACCTTATGAAGATAGCGAACGACGTACGCTGGCTTGCCAGCGGCCCGCGCGACGGTCTCGGCGAGATATTCATACCCGAAAACGAACCGGGCAGTTCCATTATGCCGGGCAAAGTGAATCCCACGCAATGCGAAGCCATGACAATGGTCGCCGTTCAGGTAATGGGTAACGACGTGGCGGTCGGGCTTGCCGCGTCGCAGGGGAACTTCGAACTCAACGTGTTCATGCCCGTGTGCATATATAATTTCCTTCAATCGGCAAGGTTGCTTGCGGACGGAATAATTTCCTTTAACGACAACTGCGTTTCGGGCATTCGCGCCAACCGTGAAAAAATGGAACACAACCTTCACAATTCGCTTATGCTCGTAACGGCGTTAAACCCGTATATCGGTTACGATAATGCCGCTAAAACCGCAAAGAAAGCCTATAAAGAGAATATTTCCTTAAAACGGGCGTGCGTGGAACTCGGCTTCCTTTCGGAAGAAGAATTCGATAAAGTGTTCCACCCCGAACAGATGATTTAAGGAAGCGTAAATTACCATGAAATACAGTTACTATCCGGGGTGTACCCTGAAAACCAAAGCCAAAGATCTCGACTTGTACGCCCGCAAATGCGCGGAAGCGCTCGGCGCGGAACTCGAGGAAGTTGACGAATGGCAATGCTGCGGCGGCGTTTATACCACCGCGCAGGACGAGATCGCCACAAAGTTGTCGTCAGTCCGCGCGCTCACCTGCGCGAGGGACAGGGGGCAGGCTCTCGTCACCGTGTGTTCGGCATGCCACAACGTGATAAAACGCGTCAATAACGATATGGCGGAAAGCGAGTACGTCCGAACGCGCGTAAACAATTATATGCAGCCCGAAAACCCGTATAAAGGCGAAACGAAGGTTATACACTATCTTGAATTTCTTCGTGACGAGGTAGGCTTCGACAATATAAAGAAAGCGGTCGTAAACCCCGTAAAACGCAGAATAGCGGCATATTACGGCTGTTTACTGCTGCGCCCGGGCAGCGTTATGGCTATGGATAATCCGGAAAACCCGAAGATACTGGAGAACTTTATTACGGCGATAGGCGGAACGCCCGTCGTATCGCCCTACAGGAACGAGTGTTGCGGGGCTTATCTCACGCTGACGGATAGCGCCGCGCCCGAAAAGAGAAGCGGGCTTATAGTCGATTCCTGTGAGAAAAAGGGGGCTGAAATGATAATTACCGCTTGCCCTCTGTGCCTTTATAACCTGAAAAAGAACGGCGGAGATAAGTTGCCGATCGTCTATTTTACCGAAATACTCGCGGAGGCTTTGGGAATTAAATGACCGATCTTCAGAAACAGATAGAAAATATAAAACGGATAAGCGGCGCGAATCCCGAAAAGTGTATGCGTTGCGGCAAATGCACCGCCGCGTGCCCGAATTATTCGGAAATGGAATATCACCCGCATCAGTTCGTGTACTTTATAGAAAACGGGCAACTCGACAGGTTGTTGAAGTCGGATTCGGCATTCAGATGCATGACGTGTTTTGCCTGCGTGGAGAGATGCCCGAGGGACGTGAAGCCTGCGAAACTTATCGAAGCCGTTCGCCTCACGCTTATAAGGCGGAAAGATTCCAATTACTTGAAGCCTGACGAGATACCGCAGAAAATAGACGAAGATCTTCCGCAACAGGCTATCGTTTCGGCTTTCAGAAAATACACGAAGTAGCCTGAAACTCACATTAAACTATAATTATTCAAAATAAAGAGAGGAAACCGATTTGCAAAAGATAGGCGTATTTATCTGCTGGTGCGGCTCGAATATCGCCGCCACGGTGGACGTGAAGAAGGTTGCCGAAGCGGCCCTTCGCGAACCGGGCGTGGTGTTCTCCGCCGACTATCAGTATATGTGTTCCGAGAGCGGGCAAAGGCTTATGAAGGACACGATCAAGGAGAAGGGGCTTACGGGCGTTGTCGTCTGCTCCTGTTCGCCGCGCATGCACGAAGCGACCTTCCGCAAGGCCGCCGAAAGTTGCGGCCTGAACCCGTATATGGTTGAAATAGCCAACATACGCGAACATTGTTCCTGGATACATAAGGACATTGAAGAAGCGACCGAAAAGGCGGTCATTCTGATGCGCGCGGCGGTTGCCAAAGTCAACCTCAATCAATCGCTCACGGCGGGCAAGAGCGACGTTGTGAAACGCGCCCTCGTGATAGGCGGCGGCATCGCGGGAATACAGACCGCGCTCGATATAGCCGAAGCGGGTTACGAAGTGGATATAGTGGAAAAAAAGCCCACCATCGGCGGAAAGATGGCGGAACTCGACAAGACGTTCCCCACGCTCGACTGCTCCGCTTGTATATTGACGCCGAAAATGGTTGACGCCGCGGCGCACGAGAAGATAAAAATTTATGCTTACAGCGAGGTGGAAAAGGTTTCCGGCTTTGTCGGCAATTTCACGGCGACCATCAGAAAAAAGGCGAGGTACGTAAACGAAAACCTCTGCACGGGTTGCGGGTTATGTACGGAAAAATGCCCTTCGAGAAAAGCGCCGAACGAGTTCAACGAAGGACTTAATACCCGTTCCGCTATATATATTCCGTTCGCGCAGGCGGTGCCGAAACTCGCCGTGATAGATCCCGCGGCGTGCATTCACTTCAAAACGGGCAAGTGCGGACTATGCGAAAAGACCTGCGACGCGAAAGCGATAGATTATAACCAAAAGGACGAACTTATCGAAAGGCGTTACGGCGCGATAGTGGTGGCTACGGGTTTCAACGTGATAAAACTCGACAACTTCGAGGAATACGGTTACGCGGCAAATCCGGACGTTATCACTTCGCTCGAACTCGAACGGCTTATGAACGCCGCGGGCCCCACGGGCGGAACGCTTCTCCGCCCTTCGGATAAAACTCACCCCAAAAAGATAGTTTTCGTTCAATGCGTCGGTTCCCGCGGGCAGCGCCCGTGCGACAAGCCGTACTGCTCGAAGATATGTTGTATGTACACGGCGAAGCACTCCATGCTTATCCGTGAAAAATACCCCGACACCGAGGTTTACGTTTTCTATATAGACGTGCGCACCCCCGGCAAGAATTTTGAAGAATTTTACCGCCGCGCGGTTGAACAGTACGGCGTGCATTACATAAAGGGGCAGGTAGGCAAAGTGGCCGAAAACGAAGGAAAACTGCGTGTTTACGGCTCTGATCTCCTGCTGAACGAACAGGTAGTGATAGACGCCGACCTCGTTGTTCTCGCCGCCGCGATAGAGCCGGACGAAAGCGCGAAGAAAATAGCGACGATGCTCACCACAAGTATCGATACGAACAACTTCCTCACCGAAGCGCACCCCAAACTGCGCCCCGTGGAATCGGCAACGGCGGGCATATTCCTCTCCGGCGTATGTCAGGGGCCGAAGGACATTCCCGAAACGGTAGCGCAGGCGAGCGCGGCCGCGGTCAAAGTGGTGGGGCTTCTCGCCAAAGACCAGATAACCTGCAATCCTTGCGTCGCCCGTTCGGACGAACTCCTCTGCAACGGCTGTTCCGCTTGCGAAAAGGTCTGCCCGTACGGCGCCATATCCTATATGGATAAGGAAGTGAACGACCACGGCAAGAGAGAAGTGAGAAGGCTGGCTTACGTGAACGAAGCGGTTTGCCAGGGTTGCGGCGCCTGCACGGTGGCTTGCCCGTCCGGCGCGATGGATCTGAAAGGATTTACCAATAAACAGATAATGGCGGAGGTGGACGCGATATGTCGGTAGAAAATAAGGAATTCAAGCCCACCATCGTGGCGTTTTGTTGTAACTGGTGCAGTTATGCGGGCGCGGATCTTGCCGGCAGCGGAAGAATGCAGTACCCTGCGGACGTTAAGATAATAAGGGTGCCTTGCTCCTGCAGGGTGAACCCCATGTTCATTCTCCGCGCGTTTCAACGCGGGGCAGACGGCGTGATACTTTGCGGTTGTCACCCGGGCGATTGCCATTATTCCACGGGCA
Source organism: Clostridia bacterium (assembly GCA_017453885.1). Taxonomy (GTDB): domain Bacteria; phylum Bacillota; class Clostridia; order Christensenellales; family Borkfalkiaceae; genus RGIG3732. The sequence goes on along the minus strand of JAFTDZ010000040.1, from coordinate 7,817 downwards.
ATTATTATACCCGCCGCAGAATGACCATGCTTTTCGATTTTCTCGATTACCTCGGTATAGAGAGGGGCAGAACGAGGGTGGAATGGGTATCCGCGGCAGAAGGCGCGAGGTTTGCTTCGGTAATGAACGATTTCGTCAAAAAGGTAAGGGATCTCGGTCCTAACAGAAAAATCACGGATTTGCGTTGCAAACCCGTTGAGAAGGAGGGCGAATAATGCAAAAAGTGGCCGAAATCGCGCAAAAACGCGCAATTCAACTTTTGAATCAAGGCGCTGTAAACAGAGTTCTGGGCTGGAAGAAGGGCGAATTCCCCTATGACGAAACGCCCGCGGTATTCGCTTCCGCCGACGAGTTGAAGGACTTTGTTTACGACAGTTTTTCCTCTCCGAACCTCTCTAAATATCTTATCGAGGAGAGCCGGAAAGAGGGCAAGGTGCTCGCCTTCCTGAAACCCTGCGACACTTACAGTTTCAACCAACTTATAAAGGAACACCGCGTAAATCGCGAAAACGTGTATATAATCGGTATAGAGTGCGGCGGAATGATAGACGTCGTCACTCTTAAAAACCGCGGCGCGGTCGGGCTTACGGGCGCCGACGACGACGGCGAAAATATTACCGCTCACACCCTTTACGGCGACGTTAAAGTCAGGAAAGAAGAAGTCCTTCTCGAAAAATGTCAGGCGTGCAAGGGCAAAAAGCACGTTATATACGACGAACTTATAATAGTGAACCCGCAGGACGAAAAGCCGAGGGACAGATTTGCCGGCGTAGAGGCTATAGAGGCGATGACTCCGCAGGAACGTTTCGATTTCTGGAGAGCGCAACTTTCAAAGTGCATAAGGTGCAACGCCTGCAGAAACATCTGCCCCGCTTGTTCCTGCCTGCAATGCGTATTCGATAACCCGAAGTCCGGCGTGGCGAGCAAGGCTTCGCCTGATACGTTCGAAGAACAGTTATACCATATAATAAGGGCGTTTCACGTGGCGGGCAGATGCACCGACTGCGGCGAATGTTCGAGGGTTTGCCCGCAGGATATTCCCCTTCACCTTCTCAACCGCAAATTTATTAAGGATATGAGCGCCTTTTACGGAGAATACAAGGCAGGCGAGGACAGCGAAACCCGCCCGCCGCTCGTGGATTTCTCCAAGGACGACGTAGAGCCCTGTATAATTTCAGATAAAGGCGGTGACAGATAATGCTTAAGATAAAAAAGAGCGATCTCAATAAACTTTACGCCGCGATAGCCGAAAGGCAGACTTTGTATATTCCGTGTAACGTATCGGGCAAAGTCAATTACGCCGTGTGGGGCGAAGGGGCGGACGTGGATCTTTCCACCCTTAAAACCGTGCGTTCCGCGAAGGAAGTTTTCTTCCCGCAATGCGAGGACATAGTTTCCTTCAAAAAAGAGGGGAAGAATATTTCCGTAAAGAGCGACCATAAAGAGAGCGAGGACTTCGTCGTGTTCGGCGTGCGCGCGTGCGACTGCAGAAGTTTCGATATTCTCGATAGGGTTTTCCTCTCCGATCCCGTAGATACGTTCTATAAAACCAAGCGCGAACACGGTACGGTCATCACCCTCGCCTGCAACAGGCCGGAAGAAAGTTGCTTCTGTTTCGCCTTCGGAATAGACAATGCCGAGCCGGAAGGGGATATAGCCGCCTACTTCGCGGGCGATTATCTCTACTGGTCGCCAAAGACGGAAAAGGGCCTGAATCTCACAAAAACGCTCAATTCCCTGCTTTTGACCGCCACCGATAAGGATAACGACGCGCTCGAAAAAGAGCAGAACAATATAAGGCAAACGAACGAGCGCCTGCCCTTTTACGGGCTGGATCTCTCCGTATGGGGAGCGGACGGCCTTCTCGAAAAATTCAATTCTGAAAAGTGGAAGGAACTTTCCGAGGCGTGCGTGGGTTGCGGCGCTTGCACCTTCGTCTGCCCGACCTGCCAGTGTTACGACGTAAGGGATTTCGACAAAGGGAACGGCGTTCAGCGATACCGTTGCTGGGATTCCTGTATGTATAAAGATTTCACCATGATGGCGCACGGCACTCCCCGCCCGACGCAGATGCAACGTTTCCGCCAGAGGTTTATGCACAAACTGGTGTACTATCCTTCCAACAACGAGGGGATATTCAGTTGCGTGGGTTGCGGCAGGTGCGTTGAAAAATGCCCGATACACATGAATATCGTCAAAGTTATAAAAGCGTTCGGAGGCGAAAAAAATGAATAGCGATATGTTGATACCTTCCGTCGGCGTAGTCACCGACATAAGGAAAGATACGCCCGACGTAAAGACCTTCCGCGTTGTCGGAATTGACGGAAAGAAGCCTTTTTCTCACATTCCGGGGCAATGCGCGATGGTTTCCGTTCCCGGAATTTCAGAGGCTATGTTCTCTATAACTTCCTCTCCCACGCAGACGGAATATATGGAATTTTCCATAAAGAAGTGCGGCTGCCTTACCGATTGGCTCCACTCGATAGAAGTCGGTCAGCAGGTCACCGTTCGCGGGCCGTTCGGCAACGGCTTCCCGGTGGAGAGCGCCCTCAAGGGCAAAAACCTAACGTTCATCGCCGGCGGTATCGGTCTTGCGCCTTTGCGTTCGGTAATAAATTACGTCCGCGCGAACAGGGCGAATTACGGCAAGGTAACCGTAGTTTACGGTTCACGGTCGAAAGACGACCTCGTCGATCTCAACGAAATACAGAACGAATGGATGACCGAGAAGGACTTTGAAGTGCATCTCACCATCGACCGCCCGCAGGAAGGTTGGGACGGGCATGTCGGCTTCGTTCCCGCGTTCGTCAAAGAACTCGGGCTCGACGCGCGCGACACCGTTCTTCTTTGCGGCCCGCCCATAATGATAAAATTCACGCTTGCGGCGCTTATAGAACTCGGTTTCGATAAGACGCAGGTATTCACCACCATGGAACTCAGAATGAAGTGCGGCATCGGCAAGTGCGGGCGCTGCAACATAGGCGATAAATACGTGTGTAAAGACGGGCCGGTATTCCGTTGCGACCAACTTGACAAAATGCCGAACGAATACTAAAAGTCGCCTTTATCGCGCAAAAACGAATAAATAAAACCTTAATACAAGGAACGAATCATGGAAAAACACGTAGATATTTTTCTTTACGGCAAGAAGTACGGCGTGCCCGAAAGTTTAACAATCATGGGCGCTATGGAATACGCGGGCTACAGGCTCGTGAGGGGTTGCGGGTGCCGTAACGGTTTCTGCGGCGCGTGCGCCACCATTTACAGGATAAAGGGCAAGCAGGAACTTCACGCCTGCCTCGCCTGTCAGACGCAGGTACAGGAAGGAATGTACATCGCAACGCTTCCCTTCTTCCCGCTCGTAAAACAGGTTTACGATATAAATAAAGTAAAGCCCACCGAGCAGATAATGATGCAACTATACCCCGAAATTTACGCGTGCGTCGGTTGCAACGCCTGCACGAAGGCGTGTACGCAAGGGCTTAACGTAATGCAATATATAGCCTACGCCCAACGCGGCGAATACGCCAAATGCGCGGAAGAATCGTTTGACTGCATAATGTGCGGCGTGTGTTCTTCGCGTTGCCCCGCGGGCATATCTCACCCGCAGGTCGCCATTCTCGCCCGCAGGCTGAACGGAAAGTATATCGAGCCGGAAAGCGAACACCTTCTCGAAAGGGTAAAGGAGATAGCCGAAGGCGGTTACGATAAACTTATCGAAGAAGTTATGAACAAACCTTTAGGCGAGATAAAAGAACTCTACAACACGAGAGATATTGAAAAGTAAGGAGGCCGATATGTACACAGAGGAAATGCTCGAATCCATCAAGAAGGTCGAGGCCACCAGAGAGGCTCGCCTCGGCGCAACGCTCCGCCGTATGACCGCCGAGGAGAAGGAAGCCGTACTCAAGGCATTCCACCCCGATTATAAGGAAGAAGGGTTCACCACGCTCAAAGTCGGCCCGAACAAGGGCGAAAAAGTTCCCGTGGAACTCGCCGCCATGCTCGAGGGCAAAAGCAGGGTTCTCGGTAAAAACATAGATCTCGAAAACCCGGATTACGACGTTGACGTTCTCGTTATAGGCGGTGGCGGCGCGGGTTCTTCCGCCGCGATAGAGGCGAACGAAGCGGGCGCGAACGTTATTATAGTTACAAAATTGCGTATAGGCGACGCGAACACCATGATGGCGGAAGGCGGCATTCAGGCTGCGGATAAACCGAACGACAGCCCCGCCCGCCATTATCTCGACGCGTTCGGCGGGGGGCATTTCGCCGCCAAGCCGGAACTTCTCCGCAAACTCGTTATGGACGGGCCGGAATGTATAAAGTGGCTAAACGACCTCGGCGTGGAATTCGACAAAGAACCCGACGGCACTATGATAACCACCCACGGCGGCGGAACTTCGAGAAAGCGCATGCACGCCGCGAAGGATTATTCGGGCGCGGAGATAATGCGCACCCTGCGCGACGAAGTGCTTAACCGTCAGATTCCCGTGGTGGACTTCACCGCCGCGATAGAACTTATAAAGGACGACGAAGGCAAAGTCGCAGGCGCTGTCCTTCTCAATATGGAAACGGACGAGATACTCGTCGCCCGCGCGAAAACGGTTATTATCGCAACCGGCGGCGCAGGCAGAATGCACTATCAGGGCTTCCCCACGTCAAATCACTACGGCGCCACGGCAGACGGGCTTGTGCTTGCCTACCGCGTCGGAGCGAAACTTCTCTATCAGGATACCCTTCAATACCACCCGACCGGCGCGGCTTATCCCTCGCAGATATTCGGCGCGCTCGTTACCGAAAAAGTGCGTTCGCTCGGCGCGCAACTCGTGAACGCCGAGGGCGAAGCGTTCATGAACCCCCTCGAAACGAGAGACGTTTCCGCCTCGTCCATAATCCGCGAGTGTAAAGAACGCGGCAAGGGCGTAAAATCGCCCACGGGCGAAGGCGTGTGGCTGGATACGCCGATGATTGAGGCGATAGGGGGCGAAGGCACCATCGAAAAGCGCATACCCGCCATGATGCGAATGTTCGCAACCTACGGAATAGATATAAGAAAGCAGCCCATTCTCGTATATCCCACCCTTCACTACCAGAACGGCGGCGTGGATATAAGCGCGGACGGTATGTCCGGCATCGAAAACCTGTTCGTCGCGGGCGAAGCCGTCGGCGGCATTCACGGCAGGAACAGGCTGATGGGCAATTCCCTTCTCGACGTGGTAGTTTTCGGCAGGAACGCCGGCAAGAACGCCGCGGCTAAATCGAAGGGCGTAAAGGTCGGCAAACTTACCTTAAAGCACGTTGAAGAATTTGAAAAAGAGATAGAAAACAATATCGGGATCCCTGAAAAACTTTCTCCGATGTTGCTTCCTTCATATGCGAGAAAGAACGGATAAAGTGAGATTTACGGGGTTTTTACTATGAATATTTACAACTTGGCTGTTGCGTTTACCGACGTCGTTTCCATCAAAGGCTTTACTTACGCGCTCATCGGCGTGTTTATAATAGCGGCGCTCGGTTACCTTCTCGGCAGCATCAAAATAAAGGGCGTTTCGCTGGGAACGGCGGGCGTTTTTCTCGTGGCGATACTCTACGGATACCTCGTCACGAAGGTCAGCGAGAGCGGCGCGGATTTTATCCGCAATTTCTATACATACGGCGTGGGCAGCGGGGCGAATTCCGCGTTCAGCCACTTCCAGAATATCGGGCTCGTGCTGTTCGTCACGGCGGTAGGTTTCGTGGCGGGGCCGAGTTTCTTCCACGACCTTAAAAAGAACGCGAAATCCTACGTTCTCATCGGCGTTATAGTTATAGTAACGGGCGCTGTCCTCGCGGTGCTGTTCGCATTGATACCCGGCATCGGCGCGGAATTTTCCACGGGCATTCTCTCCGGCGCGCTCACTTCAACGCCCGGTTTCAGCGCGGCGCAGGGCGCGGCGAAAGATCCCACGATAGTGGCGCTCGGCCACGCGATAGCCTACCCGTTCGGCGTAGTGGGCGTTGTGCTGTTCGTGCAACTTATACCTAAATTCCTGCACGCCAACGTAGAGGAAGAACGACAGAAAATGCGTCATGACGACGCGCCCGAAAGAGTCGAATACAGCGGAAAATTGTTTGAAATAGACCACTTCGGCCTCGGCGTATTCGCAATAGCGGTGATACTCGGCGTGCTTCTCGGCGCGTTATCCGTACCGGTAACTTCCAAGGGTTACGCCGGCGCGAAGTTCTCTCTCGGCAACACGGGCGGCCCGTTGATCGTGGCGCTTATCCTCGGGCATTTCGGCAGGATAGGCAAAGTTTCGCTCAAAGTGCCGGATACCACGCTCAAAGTGATGCGCGAACTCGGGCTTATGCTTTTCCTTATAGGCGCGGGCGTAGAGGGCGGCGTTTCCCTCGTGGAGAAAATTTCCGCTTCGTCCCTCGGCGGTTGGCTCGTGCTATACGGTTTCCTCGGCGGCGCCGTGATGACCTTGTTGCCTATGATAGCGGGCTTTATCTTCGCGAAGTACGTTCTTAAGATCCAACTGTTCAACAACCTCGGTTCCATCTGCGGCGGAATGACTTCCACGCCTGCGCTCGGCACGCTTATTTCCACCGCCGGCACGGAAGACGTTGCGGGCGCGTACGCTGCAACATACCCGATAGCGCTCATTCTCGTCGTCCTCGCCTCTAACCTTATCGTCAGTTTAATGTAAAAAAGTTTAATGTAAATACGCAAACTAAAAAGGCTTCGGATCATTTTCTCCGAAGTCTTTTACTTATTACCGTTTTTATGGTTTTCCGCGTCTTTCCTTCCCGCTTCGCTGTATAGAACGGCCCTGCTCACGTCCTCTATTATCATGGGCTTTACCGAACTCGACGCTCTCCTGTAAAGGCACAAAAGGTTATCCTCTTCGGGCGATAGGTTAGCGTTTGCGGAAACGTTACCGAAGTCGTCCTCTCTGCCGAGAAGATAGTCGGTAGTGCATTGAAAAAGATCGGCGAGCCGTATCAGAAACTCGCTCGAAGGGAAATGTTCTCCGCTTTCCCACCGCGCGATGGTGCTTTGGTTTGTCCTTATCGCGTCGGCAACTTCTTTTTGCGAAATATTTTTATCTTCGCGCAATTCTTTTAATCTTAACATTTTTTTCTCTTAATTATTTTAATGCGAAATTGCATAATTTTAATTGACTTATGCTTAAAAGCATATTATAATATAAAGGATATGCAAAAACGCATATAAATACATAACAAGGAGTGTTTTATGAAGAAAATTCTCATCACGATTCTCTCGCTTTCTTTTCTCGCGTGCGGGCTTATAGCGTGCGCGAAGAAGAGCGAAACTTCCGTCGGGCAAAAAAAGGTCGGCTGGACTGTTGAAGACGTTTACGCCTACGCTGCCGAAAACGGTTACGAAGGCACGCTTGCAGATTTCCTCTCAAGCATAAAGGGCAACGCGGGCAAAGACGGCGCCGACGGAACGAACGGTAAAGACGGAGTAGGTATATCCGCCGTATATTTATCCGAAGGAAAACTTATTATTAAATTGACGGACGGCACGGAAACCGATCTCGGCAACGTTATAGGCGCGAAGGGCGATAAAGGCGACCGCGGCGAGCAGGGTTTGCAAGGTGAAAAAGGCGACAAAGGCGACAAAGGCGACCGCGGCGAGCAAGGTTTGCAAGGTGAAAAAGGCGACAAAGGCGACGACGGGCGCGACGCCGCGCATTACGGAGAAACGCATACCGTTTCGTTCAATGTAAACGGCGGAACGATGCCCGAAGGCGCGGAAACTTCCGTTACCGTAAACTACGGCGACACGCTCGACCTCGTTATTC
>JAFTDZ010000302.1 GCA_017453885.1 Clostridia bacterium | reverse complement strand
GAAACATAATCGAGCCCAATTTCGTGGCAGAACTCTATGGACGAAGGATCGCCGCCGTGTTCGCCGCAGATTCCGCAGTGAATGTCTTTGCGGGTTGAACGCCCCATCTTTACCGCCATATCCATAAGTTTGCCTACGCCCGTGGTGTCGAGCCTTGCGAACGGATCGGATTCGTATATCTTTGCGGAGTAGTAGGACGGGAGGAATTTACCGGCGTCGTCACGGCTGAAGCCGAAGGTCATCTGCGTGAGGTCGTTGGTGCCGAAGCAGAAGAATTCCGCCTCTTTGGCTATTTCGTCCGCAGTGAGAGCGGCGCGCGGTATCTCTATCATGGTACCGACCTGATATTTGAGCGTTACGCCCGCCTCTTTGATAACTTCGTCCGCAGTGGCGACAACCGTCTTTTTGCAGTATGCGAGTTCCTTCGCCTCTCCTACGAGCGGTATCATGATTTCGGGAACGATATTCCAGGACGGGTGACGTTTCTGAACGTTTATCGCCGCTTTGATAACGGCTTTGGTCTGCATTACGGCGATCTCCGGATAAGTTACCGCCAAACGGCATCCGCGGTGCCCCATCATCGGGTTGAATTCGTGGAGCGCGTCGCATATCTGTTTGATCTCGGCAACGGATTTACCCTGCGCGTCGGCAAGCAGTTTGATGTCGGCTTCTTCGGTGGGTACGAATTCGTGCAGAGGCGGATCGAGGAAACGAATGGTAACGGGCTGACCTTCGAGGGCTTCCATAAGTCCTTCGAAGTCGGCTTGCTGCATAGGCTCTATCTTGGCGAGCGCCGCTTCCCTCTCCTCAACGGTTTCGGAACAGATCATCTCGCGGAATTTATCTATTCTGCCGGGGCCGAAGAACATATGCTCGGTGCGGCAAAGACCTATGCCCTGCGCGCCGAGTTCGGCAGCGCGTTGAGCGTCCGCAGGGGTATCGGCGTTCGCCCTTACTCCGAGAGCCTTGTATTTATCGGCAAGTTTCATTATTCTGCCGAAATAACCGCTGTTCGGATCGGCGGGAACGGTATCTATAACGGTATCGTAAATGTTGCCGGTAGAACCGTCGAGCGATAATCCGTCGCCCTCGCGGAAGGTTTTGCCGGCGAGTTCAAAGTATTTTTCTTCCTCGTGCATCTTTATGTCGCCGCAACCGGAAACACAGCAGGTGCCCATGCCGCGCGCAACGACCGCCGCGTGGGAAGTCTGCCCGCCGCGAACGGTGAGAATGCCTTGTGCGTATTTCATTCCCTCTATGTCCTCGGGGGAAGTTTCAAGCCTTACGAGAATAACTTTTTTGCCCGCTTTGCCCTCTTTTACGGCGTCTTCCGAAGTGAACACGATGGTTCCCGCGGCGGCGCCGGGAGAGGCGGCTATGCCCTTGCCGACCACGTTGTTCTTGTCGGCTGCCTTAAGTGCCTTCGCGTCGAAGGTGGGGTGCAAAAGCATATCGAGCGTCTTTGCGTCTATCTGAAGGAGGGCTTCCTTCTCGTCTATCATGCCCTCGTCTATAAGGTCGCAGGCTATGCGGATAGCGGCGGCGGCGGTACGTTTGCCGTTCCTCGTCTGAAGCATATAGAGTTTGCCTCTCTCGATGGTGAACTCCATATCCTGCATATCTTTATAATGATTTTCAAGCGTCTTGCACACCTGAAGGAATTGATCGTAAACGTCGGGCAGAACTTCTTTCATCTGCGAAATGGGCATCGGTGTACGAACGCCGGCAACCACGTCCTCGCCCTGCGCGTTCATAAGGAACTCGCCCATAAGGCCCGGTTCGCCGGTGGCGGGGTTACGCGTGAACGCCACGCCGGTACCGCAATCGTCGCCCATATTGCCGAAAGCCATCATCTGCACGTTGACGGCGGTTCCCCAACTGTAAGGAATGTCGTGATCCATTCTGTAAACGTTCGCCCTCGGGTTGTCCCAACTTCTGAAAACGGCTTTTATCGCGCCGAAAAGTTGTTCCTTCGGATCGGTCGGGAAATCGGTGCCGAGTTGTTTTTTGTATTCTGCCTTGAATTGATCGGCAAGTTCTTTAAGGTCGTCCGCCGTGAGTTCCACGTCGAAAGTTACGCCCTTCTTTTCCTTCATATCGTCGATAAGTTTTTCAAAGTATTTTTTGCCGACTTCCATAACCACGTCGGAATACATCTGAATAAACCTTCTGTAACAGTCCCAAGCCCATCTCGGGTTGTTGGATTTTTCGATAAGGGTGTTTACCACTTCCTCGTTTAGGCCGAGGTTGAGAATGGTATCCATCATGCCGGGCATAGACGCCCTCGCGCCCGAACGAACGGAGACGAGCAGAGGATTTTCTTTATCGCCGAACTTCTTGCCGGTGATCTCCTGCATCTTCTCGATGTACTCCATTATCTGCGCTTCGATCTGCGGGTTTATCTGCTTGCCGTCCTCATAATACTGCGTGCAGGCTTCGGTGGTGATCGTAAAGCCCTGCGGAACGGGCAGACCTATGTTGGTCATTTCCGCAAGGTTCGCGCCCTTGCCGCCCAAAAGTTCGCGCATTTTAGCATTGCCTTCGCTGAAAAGATAAACGTATTTGCGTCCTTCCATAATTGTTAAGTGTTCCTCCTGATTAAATGTAAACTTTTATTATCAACTTTTTTGCAACTATAATATTATAAATTTTTTTTCCGCTTTTGACAAGTAAATTTAATACGTTTCGACATATTTGTCAATTTGGATACTTTACTTGCACAAAAGGAAACCGCGCACCGCCCCGCTATCTTTACGCGGGCAAGCCATACGCAAGAAAAAAGCGCAGGAACTTTCCTACGCTTATAATCATTATTATATTACTTGTTCACCTTCGCCGCGAAATCTATCACGAGGTTTTTGAATTCCTCTGCGGATTTTACGTATCTGATCTTATAATCGCCCATAACGGATTTGATGGTTACCGTGGCGTAATTGAACATTTTGCCCCAGAAAGAGAATACCACTACGATATTATCCGCCTTGCTGATGGGGAGATCGAACGCGTCGGTACGCCAGATATTCTTCCTGCCGAATACGCGCTTGTCGGTAAGCACGAGTTTGATGGATTTATACCTCAATATGGTAAAGAGCAGGATCAATCCGCCGAATACCACCCCGAATACCGCGTTGAGTACGGCGGTGAGCGTTTCGTCAAGCCCGATAACGTGGAAAACTACGCCGACCGCTATGCCCGCAAGCCCTATCCATATAAGTCTTACGAAAACCGTGCTCGGTATAGCCGCGTCGTCGGCCGCTCTGGTTATCTTCTGAATGAGCCAGTAGATGCACAGGAGAAGAACGAGAGCGAGCAGAACGAGCCCTACGCCCGCCGTTACGATATTCGAAATATCAACGTGCTGTTCGCCGATGTCTATCGTGCCGAGTTTCAAAAAGATGTTGACTACGCAGAATATTCCGCCGAGTATGTAGAGGACTGCCGCGATTATCCTGTCGAGAAAACTCAACTTGCTTATCTTCGCCTGTCTGATAAACGCTTCGTCCTTGCTTATCGTTTTGCTGACGTAACCCATAATAACACTCCTTATCCGTTTTCACGGTCAAATAGGCAGAATTACCCTACCTTATTTCATATTATATAATTATAAATTCGTTTTGTCAATAATTTATAAGCCCATTTAAGTGTAAATTCTGTTAAAATTACACGAATTGTAATATTTTTGCCCCGATGCGCCCCGCGCGGGAGAAAAACCGCTATCAATCGTCGCCCGCGTCGAGATATTCGAGGGCGCTCTTTTTGCGTTCGGGAATCGAATCACCGTGCCTGACGAACAGCATCGTGACGAAGGACAGTGCGACGAATACCGTTCCGTACCAGAAAAGCGGCGTCATACTGCCCGCGGCGTCCATTATTATTCCCGAAAACAGCGGGGTAACTATCTGCGCAGCCATCGAAGCGGTGTAATAATACCCCGTATATTTACCTATATCGCTGCCCTTGGCGAGTTCTACGACCATCGGGAAGGAGTTGACGTTTATCGCCGCCCAGCCTATTCCGACGAGAGAGAACAGCACGTAAGGCAACCAGTCGGGCGAACTGCGCTTCATAAAGCACGAGCCGAGGAAAGACGCGAAAAGTATCGCAACGCCTATAAGTATCATCTTTTTCCTTCCTAATTTTCCGGAAAGTATCCCTATCGGAAGGAACGCCGCGAAAGCCACGAGTTGAGCGGCTATCAAAACGAGATTATACTCTTTCCCCAGCACGTTTACCGAATATACCGAATACTTGCTGTAAACGGCGTTATACCCCATATACCAAAACGCCACGGAGAGCAGAATGAATATCAGAGAGGTCAGTTGCCCCTTGCTCAACTTTGCGGTTTTTTCCGCGTTTTCGGCGGGTAACGCGTTTTCGCCGGCCGCGTCGGTAATCGTTCTCGAAGCGAGAAGCGCCGCCTCTTTCGCGTCTATAGCCGCCTGTTCTTCAAGCATTTCGGCGTTCCACTTCGGCTCCTTCACGCGGAACATAAACACCGCGAGGGAAACGAGCATCAGAACGCACACGCCGCCTATGTAAGCCATATAGGGCATAAGTTGGTTCTGCACTTTGTCCGTGCCGACCACCGCGCCGAGTGCGAGGATGATTATTCCGCCGACCACGCCCATAAGGTTTATTATGGCGTTGCCCTTACTTCGGAGAGGCTTCACCACTACGTCCGGCATAAGCGCCACCGCAGGCGAGCGGAATACGGACATCGCCACAAGCGTTATAAGCAGCATCACCATAAATATTATCAGCGTCATCGGGTTTTTATAAGTTATCTTCGCGGCGTAATCGGAACGCGCGGTACTCACGAGTATGGAATAGACGTTCGCCACCCCCACGCTTTTCGCCTCTTTAACGCTTACGGCGGTTTCGGTAAAGGATCCGTCCTCACCGTATTCTATTCTGTAAGGTTCATCTTTATCCTTATATTTATATATCCTGTAAACGGGCTTGCCGTCCTCTACCGAAAAGACGTAGGACTCCGTAAGGTCTATTTCCGAATACCATTGTCTGCAGGCTTCTTGCTGGGCCGCGGTGAGGTCGGAAAAACGTTCTTTTCCGTAAATGAAACTTGCCGCGTAGTCGCGCAGGCGGACCTTTTCGCCGAGCGCGTTGTTGTTTTTACTGCTGCTGCGGGTGTATTCGTTGTTGATTATCTCGGCGTTTTCTTCCCAGAAGAACTCCTGCGTTTGGGCGGAAGCGACCGTAGCCGAATAATTTTCCGGCATCTGCGCCTTCGCGCCGAGATTTTTGTACTGCGCGTAATCCGCAAAAGAAAGCCCGAAAAACGCCACCACCGCGCACAGCGTTCCGATAAGTACGAAAGGTTTGCGCTTGCCCATCTTCGATCCGCATTTATCCGAAAGCGAACCGAACAGCGGCAACATAAACAGGGCGAGAATGTTATCGAGCGCCATTATAAGCCCCGACCAGGTCTGGTTCATGCCGAACTTGTTCACCAGCATCATCGGCACTATCGCGTCGTAAGCGATCCAGAACGCCTGAATAAGCAAAAAAGCAAACCCCACCAAAACCACTTTTTTGTAATTAAGTTTCATAAAATCCCCTTTTTCGCACGTTATTTGTTGTTGTAAAGAATTCTGCCGCAATTATCGCATACGATTATCCCGCTCTTTGAAAGGTTGCTTTCTGCAAGTTTCGAGATCTCCGTTCTGCAATGCGGGCAGAAACCCGCGCCTGCGTATTCGTAAAGAATGGGGAATATCTTATCCGCACGCCTCTGTTTATACAGCGACAGCGCCTGCGGATCTATATCCTTTTCAAGGGCTTTCAGCCTCACCTGTATCTCCTCCTGCGCTTTCGCCTTCGAAGCCTTGAATTCGGTGTATTTCTGACCGCTTTCCTTGAACTGCTTCTGCGCCGCCATCGTCTTTTTCTTGAGGGTATTATACTGCTCGGTTATCGAGAGTATCTCCTCTTTAAGGTGATTTATAAGTTTTTCAAGCCGTTTCAGTTCATCGACAAGTTCCTGCGCCTTCTTCTTCACGAAGTTTATTTCGTCCTCGCCCGAATATTCCTCGAAAACGTTGTCGAATTCCTTCTGCGTTTCGGAAAGTTTGCGGAAAGTTTCCGTATATTTCGTGTAGGCGTTGTCGAATTCCGCGGCTTTGCGGTCGAGTTCGGCAAGGCTGTCGTTCACCGTGTCGAGGAATTTCTTCGCGGCGATGCCCTTTTTTCTGTCCTCGTTTGCGGAAAGTTCCTGCTCTATCGCTTTAAGTTCCGCGTCAATGCTCTGATACTCTGCTAATTTATACATTTCGTCCTCCTGAAAAGAAGTTGTTTATATGCGTTTTACGGGGTTAAACCCGTTTTTACGTCAAAATTTGTCCGAGGAAAAATACTCGCAGTAAACGCCCGAAAGGTCACCCTTAACGTTCTCGTAAAAGCGTTTCATTCCGTAATTTTCGCTCGCGTAGTGCGTCATTTGTATAACGCGGTAACCACGGTCGAGCGCGGTGCTTATCACGTGGTGCTTAAAGTCCGCGGAAACTATCGCGTCCGCCCCTTCGGCAAGTTCGAGTTCTTTCATATCGCAGCCCGCGCCGCAGAACGAGGCGACCTTTTCTATCTCCCCGTCGCCGCCGTAGATCATCACGTTATCCGTGCCGAAAACCTGCGATATACGGCGTTTATATTCCTTCAGCGTAGTCTTTTCTATAGTGAAGAACCTGCCGTAACCATTCTCGCCGCGTATCTTCGTTATTATCTTCGCGTCCCTCGCGCCGAGCCCTTCGGCAAGGTAATGGTCTATGCCCCTATCCGCAATATCGAGGTTGAGGTGCATGGATATAACGCCCGCGCCGGACGCCGCGCAGATCGTGAGCGCGCGGTTTTCTTTCAGGTCGAGCCGCCTTATCGGGCGATACACGGCGGGGTGATGCGTAACGACGAGATCGAACCCGCCCTTCACGGCGTACTCCGCGCTCTCCAGGCTCAAATCAAGCGCGAAAAGCGCCTTTTTCACGTCTTTTTCCGTTTCAATGATCATTCCGCTGTTATCGTAAGCGTCCTCTTCCGTGGCGACGAACGCATCGGACAGGTCAAACGGGGCGTACCCGTCGAGAACGGAAAAAATTTCCGACTGTTTCATATCGACCTCTTGTATCTTTCTATAATGTCTTCTATCTCCGCGCGGCCGCTTTCGCTCAAACCTTCGGCGGCAAGATATTTTTCGTATTTTTTTATTTGCTCGCGCGCGTATTCTTCAAACGCCGGGCATTTGCCGTTCAGGTTATCCCGCCCGAAGAATAATTCGTCCTCGGT
>JAFTDZ010000039.1 GCA_017453885.1 Clostridia bacterium | reverse complement strand
CTTCGGGTTCTTCTTCAGCGAACGCGGAAATTACGCCGAACGCGCTGAAAGAAAGTGCCATAGTTAACAAAATTGCTAATAACTTTCTCATTTTTTTATCCTCCTTTAAGAAAGCGTTATTATTTGATACGGAGTGATCCGTTATCATCTTCAAAGTAGTATATTACGGGTTTTTCATAACCCTTGTTCCCGCTGTTTTCGTGGAAAGCGATACGCAAATTTCCCTCAAAATCGGTAAAGATCATAGCGTGCCCGCCGTCGTTGGTAAAGAGCGGTGTGGCGTCGTGCGTCCATTCACCGTTTATCTTGCCGGATTTGGAACGGGATGTGATTATACAATATCTTCCGTTAATGTATTTCGACCAGAGCATAACGAGGTCGCCGTTGCTCGCCTTGTACATATACGGGCCGTCGGTAATTCCGTCGTCCGAGGCGGGATGATCTTTGGCGGAAAACAGTTTTTTGTGTTCCGCGCCGGGATACGGGCCGGAAAGATCGTCTTTCAGGCGAACGGCGTACATTTCACCGTTATGATCCGGCATCAAAGTCCATTCGCGGCAATATACCATATAAGGAACGCCGTCCTCAACGTAAAGCGTTCCGTCAAGGCATTCCCAATTTTCCGGAGTGATCCTCTCGCTGAAAGTTTTATACTCCCCCTTCGCCGCGTCCGCCTTAAGAATATAGCACCCGCGAAGATCCCCTGAAACGTAAGGCCCTTTAAGGCTTGCGAACAGATAGTAACCGCCTTTATACATATGAAGTTCGGGCGCCCAACTCTG
Source organism: Clostridia bacterium (assembly GCA_017453885.1). Lineage (GTDB taxonomy): Bacteria > Bacillota > Clostridia > Christensenellales > Borkfalkiaceae > RGIG3732. The sequence goes on along the minus strand of JAFTDZ010000039.1, from coordinate 4,751 downwards.
ATCCCAAACCCCGTCGTTATACATTGCCGTGGTATAGCCGCCCCAGTTTTCAAGATCCTTGCTTTGGTAGCAGGCAACTTCCTGCGCGGACGAAGCCGCCTTCAAAAAACCTATCATATAATAAGTTTTCGTTGCGGGATCGGGCAACACGCATACATCGCGGAAAGGCAGATCCGCCGTCTTTATGTTATAAGTAACGGCAGGTTCGTCGGTAGAAGAAGTTCCGCCCGACATATCGCAACCGCCTATCGCGGGCAAAATGCCGCAAAGCATACAGAGTAACATCGTTCCGATTTTCTTTTTCATCTCATATTCTCCTTTTAGGATAATTATTTATTCATTTCCAGTATTTTTTGCGCAAAACGGTTACCGAGCATCCGGCTGTCGTTATAATTGAAGTGAAATCGATCCGAACCGTTTACGCTGCCGTCGGGATTGTTGATGATCAAATCCGAACTTTCTATCGTTTCGCAGTTTTCCGTTAAATCGGCCACTTCCTGCTGCACCTCGTTGAACCTCGGCACAAGAGGATTGTTATAAACTTCAAACGTGGGCGGTATCTTGCCTATTACGAAAGGCATCTTTTTTACGTTCTCGTCGCCTGTAATTCCGTACAGATCGGCGCGGATATCGTTTATGAATTTATATAATGCGTTTCCGTATTGTCTGTAAGCCGCCAGATCGCTTCCGCCCTGATACCAAGCCATACCTTTTACTTTCGGCGAATATCCGTTTTCGATCAAAGTATTATAGACTTTCGCAAAATTCTCTATAAAAGTATAATACTGATAACCGATGCCGTCGGTAGTGACAGAAGGATCGTACCCTTCATCCCACATGGAACGCGGAAGCCACGTTCCGAAATCCACGGTGCAATTCGCCACCATCGTGGTCGCGCCCGCCGCCGATTTGAATATGAAAGCCTTCTTTTCGCCTTCGTACTGCTCGTTGAGGATCTCCGCCATGCCGTACTCCGGCCCCATGCGCGTAGATAGTTCGCCAAGCCCCGTAGTAACAGCCCATTTGTATTTTTCATAGGAAGACAAATGGTCGCTTGACGAAGAGCCGTTTTTATACGATTTATTGGTCATCCCCGCATAGCCGACGTTTTCGAACACGCCGTTCAAAGCGTTTTTATGTTCGGTTGCGCCAGCGGCGTTTGACTGACCGCCTATAAGATACATGTCTATCACTTTTCCGCTTTCCTTTTCTTCCCCGCCGCCGGAAGTCGTTTCCCATACGTTGCAGCCGGTTACGGCGAATAATATAACCGCGATCAATACAAACGTTATGGCTTTAATCGTTTTCTTCATTTTCTGCCTCTCCTTTTTTATTTGATTTCATTATTTCAAAAGCATATCCGCCCGAAAAACCATACCATATTTCGCCGCCTTTATCGAACTGTTCGTAACGGTATTTTTGCGGAGATACACCTTTGATTTTTTTGAAAGCGTTATTGAACTGCTGGCGGGAACCGAACCCCAACTGTTCCGCTATTACCGATATGGGTAAAGAAGTGTTCGATACCATGGATTCGGCAAGTTCCACTTTTTGTTTCATTATATATTCTCCGAGCGTCTCGCCCGTACGGTTTTTGAAAAGGTGTTCGAGATACGCGTAATTCACTTCGGCGTAGTCGGCAATATCTTTGCTCCTTATTCTCTCCTTGATATGCGCATTGATATATTTCAACGCTTTCTTGACATATATTTCGTATGATTGAGATAGCGCCGCTTTATTGTGCGAACGGGCTATTTCCGTCATCAACAGGTTTATATACGTATTCATTACGTTCTCGTAGTCGGAAAACTCTTTAGAGCGTTTCGCGTCTTCAAGTATAAGACGCGCCAACTGACCGACGTTGTTTCTGTCGAAAAAAGTTGTATATTCCCTGAATTTCGACATAAATACGTTCAATTCCGACGAGATATACGCCGCTTCCTTCAACGTGTTTATAGAATAGGCGTTCGGCAAAAGCAAAAATTCCATATTGATAATACGGCATTTATCTTTGATTACGAGTTTATGCCATACGTCCGAATCTATCAGAATTCCCTCGTTTTTAGATAGCGTCAATCGCGTTGCGTCATCCTGTTTACCTGCGTTTTTAATTACGAAAATCTGACATTCGCCATCGTCAACGTACATGAATTCGACCCTCATGTGTTTATGAAAGTCAACCATTTCGTAATTTTCCCATGCCTTGTAGTAATATCCGTCAAGTTGCATGCGATAATTACCGTTTACCGCTTCTCTCATCGACAGAGTTACGTTTCCCACTTTTCATACCATCCTGAATTTATTTATTACATTTTACCATATGTATCACGCAGGCGTCAAAATTTCCGGTTTGAATCGCAACCGTTCCGCCTGTTTTTTCAATAACCGCCGTATCCGATGCAAATATATCTTCGATCTCGTAATTTTCAAGCCCGACGTGAGAAACCGCTATCATTCCGGCATTTTTGAACCCGTGCGCCACGATCAAAGCGCCTATGCCGTCCGCAGAAATTTTCAAAACAGCCTGCGCGCCTTCAAGATCGAGATACTTCAGATCCGTATTGCCGAAATAAAAGTTGTTATCGTCTTTCAGAATATATTTTACTTTGTTATAGAGAGTTATGAATTCTTTAACGATTTTTAACCGATTTTCGGTTAAATCGATTATATCTCCTGACAGACACAATCTGCCGAACAATGTTTTCGCGAGAGAATACCGAATTCCGCTGAGCGTATATTTATTGTTCACAACGGCCCATATCTGATTTTTACGCGTAGGGCAAAGTTTGTTCACGTTCGCGGCGACTACAGCCCCCTCGTAACCTTCGTGCGCGTCCGAAAAAGAAGTCATATCGGCAACGGAAAGAAAAGCGGGTTCTATACGATGACCGCCCGAAGCGCAGGCTTCTATAACGATTTCCGGAATTTCTCTTCTGATCTCACCTATAAAATCCATTACCGCTTCAATATGCTCTGCCAAACCCGCCCCGTAAGATTCTGCCCCGTCGCATCCTATACCTATACATTCGTTATAATCGATTTTTACATATCCGAAACCGTTTACACGCAAAAAATCTATAACTTTTTCCTTCAGATGCGAACGGACCTTTTCCTGTCTGAAATCAAGGAACCCTCTGTTCCCGGAAACTATACGGTTACCGTCCCGATGCAAAAACATGGTTTCGTCCTTAAACGCTTCGGCAAGCGTTGCAACGCATTCAAACTCGAACCATATTCCGGGAATCATGCCGATTTCTCGAATTTTTTTAGCCGTTTCGGCAATGGTGTACGGAAAGGCTTTTATATTTTCATTAAAATCTCCCACCGAAATCGACCATTTTTGGGGAGAATCACAATACCAACCGGCATCTATAACAAAATATTCCGCGCCGAGCCGCTTAACCGCTTCAGCCGCTTTAAGAATTCTTTCATGCGTCGGTCCACCCCAAGAATCACAATATTCGTTGTAAATTACAGGTAATTCTTTTTCTTTGTCACTGTGATCGGCAACGTTTATAGCCCGGCGCAACCTGTTATAAACTTCATCTATACCGCCGCTGCAAACGGTTATATACGCCGTTTTGGTTTTAAGTTCTTCCCCGTTTTTAAGAATTTTTCTGTAATGGCCGTAATCGAAATCGGCCACGCCACCGCTTAAAGAAATATATCGGTTAAACCTATTTACTTCTATTTGCCAGGAATACGGCGCTTCCGTCATAACGCCCCAAAACGTATCGTTTGTCCTGTCCTCAATGCATACAAAAGGAAAATATCTTTGAACGGGCATAGAACCTATGGCGCCGAATTTTTCTGTTCTTAAACCATAATTCGCCCATGATTGTTCAAGACCCGCGCTTTCGATCTTCCTGCATTCAGGTCGTCCTTCCGCGCTCCAATTGCCGAATGTACGATATATGTACATATCGTCGGCATTCGTTTTATATGGAGATAAACCCGAAATAGAGAACGATGCAAACATTTCCACGCAAATGTCTTCCGCTCTCTCGTTTTTCAATACGTTATAAGTTTTAAGTCCGCCGGTTTTTTTGTCAAATATTATAATATTTTTTACAGTCAGATTTTTACCGTCGCAAAAGGAAGTTTCAACGGTTTTTTCAAGTTCGTTTTCATTTACTGTTTGTTTTTTAATTCTGAAAGAATTAGCCGTTGACGAATTACGCATAGTCTGACCGGATGAATAGTTGGCGAAATTCGTATCGCCCGTTAAGTATAGTTGTATAAGACCATCAAAACATTCTTCCGTTGAAATATCAATGTTTTTTTCCTTTTTTTCGGGAACTATAATTAATGATATAATATTATGTTGCTTAACGTAAAGCAAAACAGTATCGCCAACAAGTTGTCTTGAAAAAATCTCTTTCATACAATATACGCCTTATGTGTTTATGGTTTTATTATAACAGAGAAAAAAGCAAAGTCAATACGCAAGGAAAATTAAAAATTATAATACAAAACACAGTGTAAAATATTCTCGGTTTTGTTAAATAGTAAATTTTTGAAAACAATTTTTTGGTGCATTTATTCATTGCTTTAATGGATATACTTTTTCCAACTGTAATCCGCTTGAATTTTTGCGGTTAAACCATATCATCAAAAATTAAATTAATGAATACATCAGATTTTTTAATGAAGAACGACCTTCTTATGCTCTGAACTACCTTACGCCGAAAAATATAAAGAACGTTTCTCAGAATGACCCCATACTGTCTACTTCTTATATTTTTATGTCT
>JAFTDZ010000301.1 GCA_017453885.1 Clostridia bacterium | reverse complement strand
CTGTACCCTTTCCTGCTTTTAATAATAAAAAGTTTCAAGGATTACGACCAGGAAGTACTGCATCCCATAGGTATAACTCTCCCTCTGCGCTTTGAAAATTACGAGATAGCCTGGCTTTACGTGAAGGACAGCATTCTTAACTCATTTTTCGTAAGCGGAGCGATAGGTGCGCTGTCAGTGCTTTTATCCGCTATGGGCGGGTACGCGTTCTCCAGATTTTCGTTCAAAGGGAAGGAGATACTCTATTCGTTTTCGGTCGCGCTTATGATGATGCCGAGCATACTTATCCTGACCACGAAATACGTTCTTGTAACGGTCACTTTCGGGCTGCATAACAGTTATTTCGGCGTTATACTGCCGCAGGCCGCCGGACTGTTGCCGTTCGGTTTTCTGCTGCTGCGAGTGTATTTCGACGGGCTGCCCAAAGACCTTTTCGAGGCGGCCGAGATAGACGGGGCAAACTCGGTAACACAGTTTGTAAAGATAACAGCGCCGCTCGCCGCTCCTATGGTGATGACGCTCGTACTTATGAATTTTATGACGAGTTGGAACGATTATCTGTGGCCGCTTATGATTCTCCGCGATGAGGCCAAATTCACCATTCCCGTAAATTTGCAATCTTTTACGGAATACTTCTACAAAATGAATCAATACTACGCTCCCGCCCTTGCGGGGTACGTTATCGTATCGGTACCCATTCTCGTGTTGTTTGGTTTTACTTCCAGACAGTTTATCGCCGGAATGACGAGCGGAGCGTTCAAAATGTGAGGAACTATGTATTACAACGTACTTAAGGACGAAAATTTTCGCAACGGGTTTAAGATAAAGGGAACCGACAGCCAGAAAGACGGGCATATCTGCCGCAAGATAATGTGCGGAAACGGCAAGGTGCCGAGTTGGTTTCTGTGTCAGTGGAACACTAAATATGACCTTTTAGACGACGGTGTGGCCGAAAACGTGGCGGGCGGCTATCACATTTTTGACGCGAGCAAATCTCTCACGGTGAAGGACGGGGGAAAAACGTTGGTATTTTCGCTCAAGGCGGAAAAGGAATACGACCACCCGAGGAAGCCTTCCGAACCGTGGCCGCATCTCCTTCTGGAACAGGATATAGAGCCGTTCGTGAGGGTAGGCGACGTGGATACGATTAGAGTAAAGGGCAGGTTTGAACTTCTCGGTTTTACCGACTATATGGACGAAGCCGCGGAAGAACACCACACGGCGCAGTTCGTTTGGGTGATGGTTTTCAGAAACGTTAACGAAAGATCTTCCGATTTCGGCAGGTTTATGTGGGTGGTAATGGGTATCTTCGACAGCCGTTACGAAGTTATGCCGTTATACTGCGCGCAGGATAACGCTATGCCGGACGGCGAATTTATTTACAGTTTTTCTTCCGCCGATTATCTCGACGGCAGGTTAAAGCCGGGCGTTCCGCAGGACGTGGATTTCGACGTGTATCCGCGACTTAAGGAGATATTCGCCCGCGCGCGCTCTGCGGGGTATCTCACGCATACGGCGTTTGAAGACCTTGCGCTTACGGGAATGAATTTCGGATTTGAAATAACCGGTACTTTTTCCGCCGCAATAAGCGTGAAACAGCCGGAATTGATAGTAAAGGAGAAATAGTGATGAAAATCAAAAGTAAGATAAGTGTTGTTTTAGGGGCTTTTCTTATCCTTTTGTCCGCTTCTTGCGGGGCTGGCAAGGCGAGCGAAACTTCCTCTATTACCTCAGAGAACGAGGAAAAATACAGGACGGTGCAGTTCCTTCAGGACGGGCGCTTTGCAAAGGGTTTCAATCTGCGCGGGTTAAACAGCGTGGAGGACAACGAAGTGTGTAAAGTGATAACCTACGGAAAGAGTTCTTACCCCGTGTGGCAACTCGCGCAATGGTGGTCGAATTACAACCTGAAAGACGGGACGGAAAGTTTTGAAAACGGCGTTTACAGTATAAAGGATACGTCTAAAGAGGTCAGCGTGGATACCGACAAGGGTACGGTAACTCTCGCTTTGGACGGCTCGGAAGAATTTGAAAGTTGCAACCTTACGCCGCCTTCTATGTGGCCGCACCTTCTTATAGAGCAGACGGCGGAAGGCGAATATTGGCTGAAGGATGCGGACGAGGTGAACGTATCGCTCCGTTTCACCGTTAATAAAAGCGTTAATCTTCGCGGCGGAAACGAAGGGTGCCATGCGCAGTTCGCCTGGTTCATATACGTAGTCGACAGAAACCCCGACAGTATGGGTTACGGCAATTTCCTTTGGTTCGGGCTCAATCTGTTCGATTCCACGAAGATATACACGCAGAACACCGCGCAGCAGGATACGGCTGGCGGCCCCGGCAACTTTATATACTCGCTCGGTTCGCAAACGCTGTTTGAAAACAGGGTGCGTGTGGGCGAGAGTGCCGCTTTATCCATAAACCTCAAAGACCATGTTGCCGCCGCGCTCGAAACCGCGCAGGCCAACGGCTTTATGGAAGGAACGACCGCCGACGACTGCCTTATTTCGGGAATGAATCTCGGTTGGGAAGTGTTCGACAGGTTCGACGTTTCCGTTACCATAGAAGAAATAGGCATAGAATTCAGAAAGAAAATTTAATCGGGAGGAATCGATATGAAAAAAACGTTAAGATCATTACTTTGCTTGCTCGTTGTTTCGTTGTTTGCGGCGGGGGCGAGCGCATTCGCTGCCGCGGCGGAACGGGTTGAAAGAGCGAGCGGCGTAGTTATCACCAACGGCTCCAACAGCGTGTTCACCGACTATGCGGAATACACGAAGGACGGGTATATAGAACTCGGTCTTGCCGCGAGCAACGGTTACGGCACGCGCGCCAACTTTTCCGCGCTTGGAGAGAGGGCGAAGATCGACGTTAAAAATTTCACCACTACGATAAGCGCGGATACGCCTATCGGGATAGCCACGGTCATCTCTTTACAGACCGCGGAAACCGGGACGATAGGCGGCGGTAACGGAAACGGTATGCACGTTCTTTTGAGAAAGGACGGCGAAACGACTTTGACGCTCGCCGTATATAACCAGAACGCTTCGAGAACTTATTTCGCCCGTGAAAACGCGCTTGAGATAGCGAACGATAAAACCGTGCGAATCGAGTTCGATTACGACGGCGGCGCCATAAACGTTGCGAGCGGCAACTCTTCCGTAACGGTGGAAAATCTTAAGGAAGGGTTTGACGAGCATTATTCCCAATATGATTATAAAGGTTATTATACGCTGTCCTGCTACTATATGGCGGCGGTAAAGAGCAACGCCTGCGTATATACGGTGAAGGAGATAAACGGCAAAACGCCCGCGGAAGTTGACGGAGAAGTGGTTTCCGCCGCGCTCGCGGATCTGAAAGCCGCCGTGGACGCGCTGGGCGAATCGTCCTCTTACGAAGATATCGAAAGCGCCGCCGCGCTCGACGTATTTACCGAAGGCGTGTGGGGAGAAGTGGCTTCAGCGGTTGCAAACGAGGCCTTCATCACGCAAAAACGCGAGGTTGACGAAAAACTGTCCATCTTCATAGGTAAACTCGAATACGGCAGAAAAACCGACGCGATAGCGGAGTTTGCCGAAGCCCTTGAAGGTTATTCCTCAAAGAGCGCCGAAGAAAAGAAGAGCGTAAAAGCGGCTTACGAGAAGATATTTTCTCTCTCCGAAGAACATACGACCGTAGAGCAGAAAACCGCGGCTGCGGATATTTTGTCGTCGGCGCGAGCAAAGGCGGAATATCCCGCGTTTATAAACGGCTACGCGGAAGGATTCGTGTCCTCTTACGAAAATTCGGTAAAGGACGGCGAGGCGGAAGATTTGTCGGCGTACCTTGCAATATCCGATATAGAGGATATCTGGCGGGAGTTCAAGGCTGTAAACGCCCTCGATAAACTTTCCGCCGCTCAACTTGAAGGATTCGACGGCAGAGTAGAAAAACTGAAAACTTCCGCGAGCAATTCCTTCTATTCCGGCCTGTGGAGAGAGGGTGAAAGCTGGCAGGCGAAACTCACTGAAAACGGGCTTTACGTCACCGGGGAAGGCGCCTACGGCGAAACGCTCGGCTACAATAAAAAACTCGAACTCGGCAAGACCACGGAGATAAAATTCAACGTGATATACGCGTTGCGAAAACTCGGCGCAAATCACCTGCATATAGGGTTTTATCCCGTCCCCGGCACGGGTACGATGGGAACTTCCGACGGCGTCAGAGTGGACTTCTGGTTTTCCGGAACGGTAATAGAAGTAAAGCCCGTGAACGGCAGGACGGAGTTACCCGTTTACGACGCCGCGTATATCAGCGTTGCCGATACCGGATTTTTCGATCCCGAATTACCCGATCCCGATCAGGGAGCGTACACCGTCAAACTCGGCGCGAACGGTTCCACGCTGTTCATCTCGGTAAACGGGCTGGAAATGGATCTTACGGGGCTCGACGCAAATCTATACAAGAACGGCTGTTACTTGACTGTAAGCGCGATGAGCGTTAAGGGAGCCGACAGGAACGAACTCGTGATAACTTCCGTAGGTGACATAAGTTTCGTACCCGCAAACGGCGGCTCTGACGGAACAGATGATCAGTCGTCAAAGAAGAAAAAGGGTTGCAAAGGCGCCCTCGGCGGCGAAACGTTTATCGCTCTCGCTTGCTTCGTGGCGTTGAAACGAAGAAAAAATTATTTTGTAAAAGGAGAATAGTATGAGAAAAAAGGCACTTTTAGGTTTAATAATCACCTTTGCCTTATGTATGGTAGCCGCGGGGCTTATACCGCTCGGCAAAAGTTACGTTTCCGCCGATAGCGCGGGCGAGGATAAGACGTATTACGCCCCGAAAACGATTTTGAGCGCCGGTTGGTGGAACAGCCTCACGGTGAACGAAACCGAAAACGGAACGCATATCGAATTTAACGGCAGCAATTACGTGACCATCAGAACTACTTCTTCAGTGACTTACGTGGCGGACGGACTGCACCTTTCGATAGAGAATTTTTCGGGCGACGGCTTCGGCATAGCTTTCTCGAATATGCAGGGCCCCGACGCCTACGACGCCGCTCTCCGCTTCTTCGCGTTCAACAATAACGATCACACCGGCGTAATGAGAAGTTCCTGTCCGACCTGGAGCAATATGGAAGTTCTCGGAACGCTCGCAACGAGGCCGATGAACGCAAACTTCGATATACGCCTTGAAAAGAAAGCGGACAGCAGTTGGAATTTCATATTCGACGGGCAGATATTTACGGTTTCCGCCGAAAAGTTCGCCTCGGCGATAACCGACCCCGATCACGTTTACGTATCCTTCACCGCTTACGGCGGATCGAACACCATTGACAGTTATTCCTTCGATTTCGTGGCGATACACGATTCGAGTTCCAAATGTGCCGAGGATCTTACCGACGACGAAAAACTTCTTCTCAAGAACGTTACCGAAAAGATAGACGCGATAGGTAAAGTTGAGGTCACGCCCGAATGTTACGGCAAAATCACTGCCGCGCGGGGCGATTACGACGCGCTTTTCGATATACTCAAAAAGATGGTTAAAAACTACAGTACTCTCAAATATGCGGAGCAGAATTATTACGTTCTTACCAATGCGCTCTCCTTCGACGAGGAAAACGTGCTTATGGATATGATAGTTACCACCGATAATCATCTCGATACCAACGACTGCACGAACTATGAGGACGGATCTCCGCAGGACAGGTTCAACAACACGCTTTCCTACGCGAGCGATAAAGGGGTAGACGCCGTTCTGCTTCTCGGCGACATTACCGACTGGGCGAGATTTGACGATTCCGATGGGCTTGTAAAGGCCCGTAAACAGATAAATATGATGAAGGATTCCGTCGAAGGTTACCTGTCGGACGACGTGAGTTTGTTTTTCACGATGGGCAATCACGACAGTTCCGACAGCGAGGGGGAATTCCGCGCGGACCTTTTCTACGAAGTCCTCGGCGACGCGTTTTACGCGAACGACGTGAACAGATCCGATCCTATGTGGATAAGGGGTTTCAGGCACGCGAAGATAGGCGGGTTAGACTTCATATCCATCTCATACGATTACACCGGCGAATTGCAGAATATACAACTCGACGGAGTGGAATGGGTGAAGAACAAGTTAAAAGAGATAACCTCCGCGCCCGACTACACGAACGAACCCATATTTTTACTATCCCACGTGGCGTTTTCAAACACTGTTTACGGCAGTGGTTCGAGGGCGGAAAAACCCAACAAACTTAAACTTTACGACGTTCTTGCCGAATACCCGCAACTCGTAATGCTTTCCGGGCATTCACATTTCCCCGTGGATAACCAGACGTTTATCTATCAATCGGATTTCACCCACGTTACGGCCGGCGCGACGGGTTACCTCGATATGATAGGTACCGATTTTATGACCGAAGGCGGTTATATCGTAGGTAGCGCCCTTATACCTTATAAACACACCACCGCGCAGGGGCTGTATCTCGAAGTGGATAAAAACTATAACATACGCGTCACGAGGATTGATTTCAACAGGGGCGGAAGGCAGATAGTGGACAGAGTTATAATACCTGCGGCCGACCTCGTGAACAAAACCAACCTCAATTATTATACCGAGGCGAGGGCGGAGAGATACCCCGCGCCGGAATTTTCCGCAAACGCTTCGCTCGCGGCGGACGCTACGAGCGAGAACTCAATGGAAGTTACTTTCGATACCATAATCTGCGATTCGGTTGTACAGTATTACGTTATAGATATAGAGGACGAAAGCGGAACGCGCACGTTCAAGTCCTACGCGATGAACTGGATATACCCCGCGTTCGAGG
>JAFTDZ010000300.1 GCA_017453885.1 Clostridia bacterium | reverse complement strand
GAGAGCGTGACCTCGGCGGAGATAAGCGTAAACGGCGAGCGGATAACTTCGGGCGAAATCACGATGCTGCCCGGTGACGATGGGATATTCTCGTGTTCGGTCTTGCCGGAAAACGCCTCCAATAAATCTATAGTTTACACCTCGTCAAACGAGGGCGTCAAGGTGAACGCCTACGGAGAATTTCAAGCCGTTTCGCCCTGTTTAGCCGTGATAAAGGCCGCTTCTCAGGAAAACGAGAATTTATACGCGACGATTTCCGTAACGGTTAAAGACATATACGCGGAAGGAATGGAGATAGCGAATACCCCTTCTTCATCTCTGTTCGTAGGGCAAAAAACGACGATTTCAATAAGATACATACCCGAGAACGCCACTTCAGGCAGGGAACTTGAATGGAATAGCGACGACGAGAGCGTGGCGAGCGTTTCAGACGGGATAGTAACCGCTAAAAAAGCAGGCGACGCCGTTATCACCGCGACGCTCGTTTCAGACAGGAGCGTGAAAATAATACATAACGTGACCGTTTCCGAAATGCCCGCGCCCGCCGAGGAAAAGGGCAAACTGACTTCGTTCGGAATCGCTTTCAGGGACGATCAACCGACGAGCAACCACTCCCCATCTCTTCCCGAACAAAACGAGGACGGCGCTTACGTAGTTTACGTGCACGATATTTACTACCTCGATCTCGTTCAGGATAACCCCGACTATAACGGCGGTTACCTGTGGTGCACTTCGGATAAAAACGTCGCGACGCACAACAATAAGGACACTGTGGAATTTTTAAGCGCGGGAACGGCCACGATAGTAGTTACCAGTAACAAATATTCGTTGACGAGCGCAATAGAATTCCTTGTAAAAGACGTTATAGATGACGAGATAACCGTGACGAGCGATACGCCATCGCTGACGATCGAAAAAGACGCGGACGGGCGTTACATTGCCGAAATGCCCGAAAAGACCAAGGCGTTTTTCGATTATACCGCGGGTACGGTTTACGTGGGCGTGAACGTTTCCGACGGCGATGCGGTTTCCTTCGACGAGTTTGAAAAATCGCTCGTCGGGAAAAAGACGGGTGAGGTAACCATTACCTTTACGGTAGATGCGGAAGGGGTTTCCCTCAAGGCCGTAATGATATTAAAAGTGGCCGAAAACGCGGATTATCACGCAATAACCGAGATAACGGTACCTTCTGAAATGTCGATCGAATTGAAAGATTCGGCGCGGGCGGAAGAAGATGAAATATATCTCGATTATTCGGTAAACGACGACGCTTCCGTAAAACAGGTTACCTTTTCTTCCGACAACGAAAGCGTTCTGAAAATAGACGGCAAGACGGGACTTATCACCCCCGTTTCCGTAGGCGCTGCCGAAGTAACGGTGCGCGGCGTGGACGTTTTCGATCCGACTGCCGATCTCCCTTACGCCACCGTTACGGTAACCGTTTATAAAACCCCGGTGACCTACGTTAACATCACCGACTATCTGACCGAAATGGACGCGGGCGACAAGCATGGGCTGCACTTTGAAACGGACGGTTCGATACGCGAACTTATCTGGACTTGCTCTGACGAGAACGTGATGCGCGTGACCGGTTACCCCGAGGGCGCTACGTTAACGGCGCTTGCCCCGGGAAAGGTAACGATAACCGCGACCGCGGTTGACGATCCGACAATACAAAACAGCGTAAGCATTACCGTAAAACCCGTGCAGATAGTTCTCAAAAGCATCGCGCCGAGCGAGGAATCCATTGAGATAACGCGAGGCAATAGCGCGAATTTCACCATTGATTTTTCACCGAATGACGCATCGTTCAAGGGGATAATGCTTGAAATAAGCGACCGAAATATTGTTTCCGCCACATATAGCGCGACGAATAGCGCCGTGACCGTAACGGTAAACGCGCTTAAAAAAGGAACGGCTACCGTGACCGTAAGGAGCGACACTTACGACGGAGTTGCCTGTTCTGTAGGAGTGAAAGTCGTTGAGATACTTTCGGAAAATATTAAAATTACTTCCGGCGACCTCACCGTAGATGAAAACGACCGCTTGACGGTTAAAACGAACGCTTCCGCCTCTCTCAAAGTTACGCTCGACAAGAAAGCGACGGTAAAAGACGTGAATTTTTCTTCGTCGGACGAGAGCGTTGCCACCGTGGGCGCGGACGGCGTGATAGCGATCCGTTCCGCCGGTGAAACCGTGATAACCGTGAGTACGACGGACGGCGAAAACACCGTGAGTAAAAATTTCATTCTCGCCGTTGAGAAAGTAAGTTTCAAGGATACGATCAACGACTTCTATCTTATAGTCAGAAAATCAATAGGACACTTCGGGGCATTTATGGTACTCGGCATTCTGGCGGCGCTCGCCTATCTCGTATTTTCGCCGAGTACGGTGAAGGGAAAGATCGTGGCGTACCTTCTTTGCGTCGTTTCCGGCTTTGCCGTTGCCGGCATCACGGAAATGTGCCAACTGCCCGCTTTTACCACGGGAAGGTATTGTTCCTTTGACGACGTGATTCTCGACTTCAGCGGTTACTTCAACGGAGCGGTGGCTGTATTCGCCTTCGCGCTGATCGGTTGGGCTGTTGCCGCCTTTATTCAAAAACGCAAAAACCGCAGAAAAGCCGCGCCTGACTTTAGCGAGGAAACCGCGGTTGCGGATATGACAGAAGATAATTTTTCCTTCGACGATGAAAAAACGGAAAAGAAAACTTCAGCCGTAACGCCTTCGGAAAAAGACGAAAACACATAGGGCATTTTAACCCTATGTATAAAAAAAATCCTTAAGGAAATAATTTCTTTAAGGAGGTAGATATTATGCAGAAATTCAATCCCGGCGAGGTAGCGCCCAGAACGGGTTACTACAACGTGATCGACTCGAACGGTTCCGTTCTCGATACCATTTCGGTTGAGAAAGGCAACAGATTCCCGCCGACGCAGAGCAGCGATTATCACTACGAATTCAAAACTTGCTAAACACAGAAAGAGTCCGTTAACACACGTTTTCGGGCTCTTTTTGTTGTTTTAAGTCAACTTCCTTCTGCATTGCGCCGAGGAGTTTTATCTCCTTAACGCCGAATATCAGGGCGAGGACGAACGTCAGAACATCCGCCAAGGGTTGCGCCGCGATAATGCCGTATAAACCGATAAGCAGCGGGAGGAGGAATACCGTGGGAATGAAAAATATCCCCTGTCTGCCCATCGAAAGGACGGTTGCGGGGATGACTTTGCCTATCGTTTGCAGCATCATATTTACATAAGTTATGAACGGCACGCATATAAACGCAGCGCATTGAGCGCGGAGAGCGAGAGCGCCGACGGATATAACTTCGGGATCGTCGCGGAAAAGTTTCACGACGAACGGCGCGAATGCGAACATAGAGCCTATTACCGCCGCGAGGATAACGTACGAAACTTTAAGGCAGAAAAAGAGCGCCGCTTTTACTCTGCCGTACAACTTCGCCCCGTAGTTGAAACCGCAAACGGGTTGAAAGCCTTGCCCGAAGCCGAGTATCGCGGAAAAACAAAACGACATTATGCGCGACACAATACCCATAGCGGCGATCGTGGGATCCCCGCCCCAACCGCGCGCGGCATAGTTAAGGCACATTGTAGCCACGCTCGAAAGCCCCTGCCTCGCGAGCGACGGAGTTCCCCCGTCTATCACCTCTTTCATATACTTCCACTTGAAGCGATAAGAAAACATTTTTATTTTGACATTATTGCCGAGGCGCATTCCTATATACAGAACTATGAAACCACACCCCTGCCCTATAGCCGTGGCAAGGCCGGCGCCGTCAGTTCCCATACCGAAGCCTAATATAAAGAGCGCGTCAAGCCCGACGTTTATCACCGCGCCGGAGATTATGCCTATCATTGAAATTGCGGCGTTGCCCTGAAAACGCATCTGGTTGTTTAGAACGAACGATCCGCACATGAGCGGCGCGCCTATAAGTATGAATTTAGCGTAATCCTTCGCGTAGGGAAAAATCGTGGAAGTAGGGCTTAACGCGGAAGTGAGCGGATCTATAAAAATAAGACCGAAAACGGCGATAAGCCCGCCGAAAATAATAGCGGATACAAAACCGAAAGTTGCCATTTTCTCGGCGCCTTCGCGGTTTTTGTTGCCGAGTTCGCGCGAGATATAGTTGCCCGAACCCTGACCGAAAAAGAAACCGCACGCCTGAATAACGAACATTAACGAAAACACGACCGCCGCCGCGCCCGTCGCCGAAGTAACTTCTTCCGGCGTTCCTTTTATCCTGCCTATAAAATAAGTATCCGCCATGTTATACAGGGCGGTTACGAGCATACTTAAAATCGTGGGGATCGCGAGAACGGTTACGAGTTTAGGTATGGGCGTAGTGGTCATTTGCGAATATTTTTCCGCGGGTGTTTTCATTCAGATCGACCTTAAAAGTGGCTTAAATCACGCATTAACTTTATTTTACTATGTCGTAAACGCTGTTTAATATAAGGCGCGGACGGTACGGAAAACTATCGACGGTTTCCCTCGCGCTGACGCCCGAAAGTACGAGGACGGTATCCATGCCGCTCTCGATACCGGCAATTATATCCGTATCCATACGGTCGCCTATCATGGCGGTTTCGTACGAGTGGATGCCGAGCATACTCAATGCGGTGCGCATCATAAGCGGGTTGGGCTTACCTATATAATATGCGGGTTTGCCGGTAGTGAGTTCCACCGGCGCGACGAGCGCCCTGCACGCGGGGACCATTCCGTCCTCTACGGGAGCGATAAGGTCGGTGTTGGTGCCGATAAGTTTCGCGCCTGCGGAAACGAGGTTCATCGCTTTTCGTATCGCGTCGAAATTGTAATTGTTGGTCTCGCCTATCACGACGTATTCGGGATCTACGTCGTTATATGTTATGCCGGCGTCGTGCAGAGCGTTCATAAGCCCCGGTTCGCCTATCACGTAAGCCGAACAGTTGGGCGACTGTTTGCTTAAAAAACTCGCCGTGGCGAGCGCCGAGGTGTAGAAGTGATCTTCCTCTATATCCAACCCGAGGCGGAGAAGTTTCTGCCGCAGTTCTCTCGGGGATCTGCCGCTGCCGTTAGTGAGGAACAGAAAACGCTTGTCCTCGCTCTTAAGCCATTCTACGAATTCCTTCACTCCTTTGACGAGATTGTTGCCGTGATATATCACGCCGTCCATATCGCATATAAAACCCTTTTTGCTCCTTAAAACTTCCATCGTTCACCTCAAATTATATCCTTTTGTACGGGTGTGTAAAACAGTTTGCGGATCTTTTCGGCGTCGTTCGTTCCGCCGAGTATCCACATAAGTTTAGTTACGACGGCCTCTATGGTCATATCGTAAGCCTCGATAACGCCGTAACGTTTCTTTATCGCGTTGCCCGTTTCGTAAACGCTCATGTCGCTTCCCTCGTGCGGGACTTGCGTGGTAACCACCACGGTTTTACCGCACCCTATCCACCCTTCTATTGCCTTGGCAAAGCATTCGTCTTCATAAAAGGGCAAATTGCCTACGCCGAAACTTTCTATAACTATCGCGTCGTAATACTTTTTGAGATCGGATAAGAGTAAAAACTTTTCACCGGGGATAAGTTTCAGCACGAATACGCGCGGGTTTACCTGCGAATAAAAATCGGGGCGTTCGGCGGCGACCTTTTCTTCGACGTAACGGATAACCCTGCCGTCCCTTATTACGCCCACTTCCGGGAAATCCACGCTGGAGAACGCATTGTAACTTTTCGTTCTCGTCTTTCTCGCCCTGTTGCCGATGATTATTTTGTCCTCGAACACGATATGAACGAGGCAGGCTGAAGGATCTACAGCGAAAACGAAGGCGTTATAAAGATTGTTACGCGCGTCCGTATCGCGCATATAAATGGATTTTTGCGAACCGGTGAAAACTATAGGCTTGCGGCTGTTCTGCACGAGGTAGGAGATAGCCGACGCGGTGTACGCCATAGTGTCGGTGCCGTGGGTTATAACGAAGCCGTCGTAACGGTCGTAATTTTCCTCTATGCACGCGGCTATTTTCAGCCAATGAACATAATACAAATTAGTGCTGTCCAGATTGCAGACCTGAACGGCGGTAACGTCGGCAAGGGATTTTATTTCGGGAACGAAACTCAATATCTCCGCGCTGTCCATTTGCGGCGCGAGGCCGTTTTCGGTAGGGCGCGAAGCGATCGTTCCGCCTGTTGCGATAAGTAAAATTTTCTTCATTATATCGAATCCTTTGAGATTTAGGGGGTTAATCGCCAAAAAGCACAGACGAGAGCATCGATGGATCTTCAAGATAAACGGGGCATTCCGCGCGCATATAGTCGGAAATTTCGCTGACCGTGTGCGACCAACCGGCGCAGATAAAATCCACACCGGCTTGCTTTGCCATATCAAGCCCCGGCTTGAGATCGTCAACGACAACCACGTCTTCTTTTTTAAGATTGTAACGCCGCATAATATCAGAAAGAGGAAAAACCGAAGGTTTCCTTCTTTCGGGCGGTTCGTCGCCGCCGTAGATCGCGTCGGGCTGAAGCCCGAAACGCGCGGAATAATCACGGCGAATAACTTCCGGATAGGAATGTGAAACCACGCAGACGATCCCGCCTTCGGACTTCTGGCGGACGATAACTTCCTTTATTCCATCGTATGCCTCGGGTATCACGGTACGGATATGTTCGAGCCAACGTTCGAGTTGATATTTCATTTCGCTTTCCGTAAAGCCGAGCGTTTTTTCCATATATTCGTAAAAACCCGGATCGAAACAGTTGAGCAAAAATTCCTTCTCGCCTATATCGAGCCACGGTTTTATTGCCGAAATTGTCTTTTTGAAAGACGGATAATGCACCTGCGCGGTGGATTTTACCGCCGTATCGTCGTGATCGAGCACGAGGCATTTATATTTCAACATCTTTCGCTCCGATAATAAAACGAAGGAGCGCATCGCACCCATCGCAGATATCCTTCCACGCCTTATCGAAATCGCCCGTGTACCAAGGATCGGCAACGCTTCCGCCGCCGGAAAATTCTTTGAGAAGATGTATCCGCTTTTTCGTTTTTTCGTAAAATTCCCGACCGAACGACAGCGCGAACCTTTCGGTGTTACGCCTGTTTGCCTCGTCCATAACTATGATATAGTCGGCGGAAAGATCTTCCTTCGTTACCTGTCGGGCGTATTTGCCGCCCGGCGATATTCCGTGGCGGGCGAGGACGCGCGCGGCGGGAGGATATACGGGATTGCCGATCTCCTCGTCGCTCGTCGCGGCAGAACACACACAAATTTTATCGGAAAGCCCCTTTTTCTCACATAAATCGCGCATATAAAATTCCGCCATGGGGCTTCGGCATATGTTGCCGTGGCAGATAAAAACTATTTTTATCATCCTTGTATAAAAGGCGTAAAACGCCGTGATTTTATTTTACGATAGACTTAAGGTATTCCGCAAAACGCGCGCCGTACTCCCCGTCGCGCAGGGAATATTCCACCACCGCTTTCAAATAGCCGAATTTATCGCCCGTATCGTAGCGAACGCCTTCAAATTCGTAAGCGACGGCGCGGCCGTCCTTCGCCTGAAGATCGAAGGCGTCGGTTATCTGGTATTCGCCGCCGGCGCCCAAGCCTATTTTGCCGATATAATCGAAAATATCCGCGTCGCAAACATATCTGCCGAGCGGGGCAAGATCGCTTTTAACCTGCGATAAAGGGGGTTTTTCGACAATTCTCGACATTTCGTATATTCCGTTTTCAACGCGGCTGTATTCTACGGAAGCGTACTTCGGAACGTCCTCCTTCGGCACGCGTTTACAGCCTAAAACGGTCTTGCCCGTCTTATAATACGTTTCGATAAGTTGCAGGGAAACGGGCTTTGACGGGTTATACATAAGGTCGTCGCCGAACATAAGAAGAAAAGGTTCGCCGGCGGTAAAATCCTTCGCGAGCGCAACGGCGTGCGCGGTACCCTTCTGTTCTTCCTGAACGACGTAACTGAATTTTGCGAGAGAAGAAACCCTTTCCACAGCCTCTCTGTACGGCCGTTTGGAAGGATCTTTGAGCCTTGAAACGAGTTCCTCGTCGAAGGAAAAATAATCTTCGATTATATCCGAATGGTTGCCCACTATAAAGAGGACTTCGTCTATTCCGCTTTCCACAGCCTCTTCGACGATGATCTGAAGTACAGGCTTATCTATAACGGGAAGCATCATCTTTGGTACGGATTTTGTGAACGGCAAAAAACGCGTTCCGAAACCTGCTACGGGTATGACCGCTTTCCTGATTTTTTTCATAAATTTTCCACCTTGATTTTCGTTTTATTTGGTTCCGAATATCCTGTCGCCCGCATCGCCGAGGCCGGGAACTATATACGCGTTCTCGTTGAGATGATCGTCGAGAGCGGCAACGTAAATATCTACGTCCGGGTGGGCGGTCTGAACGGCTTTTACGCCTTCGGGCGCGGCTATCAAATTCATCATCTTTATATCCGTGCAACCGCGATCCTTCAGAAATTGTATCGCGGCGACCGCGCTTCCGCCCGTGGCGAGCATCGGATCGACTATTATTATCGTTCTCTGATCGGCATCGGCGGGAAGTTTGCAGTAATATTCGACGGGCATATGCGTTTCGGGATCTCTGTAAAGACCTATATGCCCGACTTTGGCGTTGGGGATAAGCGTGAGGATGCCGTCCACCATGCCGAGCCCCGCGCGGAGAATGGGAACCACGCCCACGCTTCTGCCGGAAACCTTTTTACCTATCGTTTTGCAGATAGGCGTTTCCACCTCTACGTCTTCGAGCGGAAGATCCTTGGTCGCTTCGTACGCGACGAGGAGAGATATTTCGTCGAGAAGTTGTTTGAAATCTTTCGTGTTCGTGTTCTTATCGCGCATCATCGTTACCTTGTGCTGAATGAGCGGATGATTTACCACTACGAATTTGCCCATTTTTATTACCTCCAAAAGTGAAAAATTAAAGAATGATTACTTGAAATATTTGTTTTCGATAGCCGTTATCTTATCGACTCTGCGCTGATGTCTTCCGCCGTCGAAAGTCGAAGTCAAAAAGGTATCGGTTATTTCGAACATCAGTTCTTCGGAAATTATCTTCGCGCCGAACGCGAGGATGTTGGCGTTGTTGTGGTTGCGCGTAAGACGTGCTGATTCCACATCGTGAACGTGAGCGCAACGAATGCCTTTTACCTTGTTTGCCGCTATGCTTATACCTATGCCGGTACTGCATATCAATATGCCGAAATCGGCTTTTCCGTCCTTAACCGCCTCGGCGACGGGCAGAGCGTAATCGGGGTAATCGCAGGAATCTTCGCTGAAACAGCCGAAGTCCTCCACCTCGTATCCTTTTTTGTTAAGATGCGCGACGAGTTCTTTTTTGTAAGCAAAACCGCCGTGATCGCAACCTATTGCAATTTTCATTTTTTTGCCTCCGCATGGTTATTTGATTTTTTGTCTTTTTTATATCTTTCGGAAATTTCATCCGCGAGCATTTCGCAGGCGCAGTCGATGATCGCAAACGCTTCGCGATAATCCTCTATCGTTCCGCCGTAGGGATCGAAAACTTCTTTAACCCCGTATAACGCGGAAAAATCGGTGGTTTTCTTCCCGCCGATAAGAGCGGCGAGATCTTTGGTCATACAGATTATAACGTCCGCCCACGCTTCCGCTTCGGCGTTGAAACGCGCCGCGCGGAACCCGCGGAAAGACACTGCGTTTTCCTTGAGCACCGCCTTCGCGAGAGGGTTCATTTCCTTCCCGTCGGTGGCGGAAAGCCCCGCGGAACGCGCTTTAACCGTCTTTATGTTTCTCTCTTTCAGTTTTTTCCTGAGGACCGCCTCCGCCATAGGACTGCGGCAGGTGTTGCCCACGCACACGAAAAGAACGTTCATTCCTCTTTGTTACAAGCCTTCGACAAGCGGTTCATCACGCCTACGTCGACCTGACTGTCTCCCTCCACACCTATTCCTATAACGTAATCCGCCTGCGCCTCGGCGAGATGCAAGGCGTAATATACGTTCGAAGCGTATTCTTCGGAAGTTTTACCCAGCCCTATATACCGAACGCCGAGAGTTCTGCCGACCGCGTCGTCACAGACGACGACGGGATCGAAACCCTCCCTCCTCGCTCTTTCGTATTCCTCTACCGCGTCGCTTGCCCGTTCCCTTGCGAAAAAGGCGGTTTTGCAATTCGGCGAGTAGTGTTTATATTTGACGCCGGGCGATTTTATTTTGTCGCCTTCCTTATGTTTGGCGTACTCGCAACCGCCCGCGACGGACTTTATCATATCGTAAGTTATAAGCCCGCTGCGAAGGATCAGCGGCGTGGGCGTGGTTACGTCAACCACGGTGCTCTCTATGCCGCCGGAACATCTTCCGCCGTCGAGTATCAGCGGAATCTTCCCCTTCATATCCTCGTAAACGTGCATTGCCGTTACCGGACTTATATGTTTTGAAACGTTTGCGGAAGGCGCGGCGATCGGGCAGTTTACCGCGCGCAAAAATTTCTGCGCGCCCTCGCTCGACGGGACGCGAACGGCAAGACTGTCGAGCCCGGCGCTGACGAGCGGTGAAACTTTACCCTTGCTTTTATATACCAGGGTGAGCGGCCCGGGAACGAACTTCTTCCGCAATTCCTCGGCGTACGGATACTCCGTTTCCACGAGTGAAGAAATATCGTAATCGGGGTGAACGTGAACTATAAGAGGGTTATCGGCAGGGCGCCCCTTCGCATCGTAAATAGCGCGCACCGCCTTGTCGCTCGTGGCGAGCCCGCCGAGCCCGTAAACCGTTTCGGTGGGAAAAGCGACAACGCCTTCTTCTCGTATTATCTTCGCGGCGAGAGCAAGGCTTTCGTCGTTGATCTCGAGTATTTCGGTTTTCATCAGAATATGTCGTTTATATCGGTCATTCCGACTTTCACGCCCTCGTCTTCATCGGCTGAAGGCGAAATAAATTCCTCGTCGGAAGGCATTGGAATATCTCCGTAAACGGCTTCCGCGGGCGCGTCGCTATACGGTCCGTCAAAGGGGGCTTCCGCCTCGTCCGCGCTGTAACGCCGCCTTTCGACGTGGCCTGTGATATTCGTTTCGAACTGCGCCTTGTAATCGGCGGGCATATCCACGAATTTGGTGTTGCCGCCCTTGAACAAAAGTTCAAAACTGCCGGTGGAGCCGGCGCGGTTCTTTTCGATAAGGATCTCCGCAACGTTCTTCATCACTTTGCCCTTGGCTATCTCGTCTTCCTCGGCGACCTTATCGGGGCGGTGAATGAACATAACGATGTCCGCGTCCTGCTCGATAGCGCCGGATTCGCGAAGGTCGGAAAGTACGGGCTTCTGCCCCTTTCTGCCCGTTACCAGACGGGAAAGTTGCGAAAGCGCAAGCACGGGAACGTCGAGTTCCTTGGCTATCATTTTAAGGTTACGGGATATTTCGGTTATCTCCTGCTGGCGGTTGTCGCTTCGCTTGCCGCCCTTGCTGACTTCCATAAGTTGGATATGGTCGATAACTATAAGGTCAAGCCCGTATTTGCTCTTTAATCTGCGGCATTTGGAAAGAATTTCCGCAGGGGTGGTTATGGAAGTATCGTCAACGAAAATACGTGTATCGGCAAGTTTTTTCCTCGCCGCCCAAAGGCGCTGCCAACCTTCCTCGTCGAGCCTGCCGCGAATCGCGTCGCCGTTGTCAACGCCGCTTATGGAACATAGCATACGCTGGGCGAGTTCTTCCTTGGTCATCTCGAGGGCGAACACCGCGCACACGGCGTTGCTTTGAAGGGCGGCGTTTTCCACTATGTTCATCGCGAGCGTGGTTTTACCGTTCGACGGGCGCGCCGCTAAAATAACGAGATTGCCGCGGCGGAAACCGTTGGTAAATTCGTCCATCTTCTTAAAGCCGGATTTAAGCCCGGCGTAGGCGTTCGCGTCCTTGCTTATCACCTCGAACTTATGCAGAACGTCACCGAAGTTTTCGGAAAGCAATGTGAGCGTGGAAGTGTCGTTATCGGCGGAAATGTCGTAAACGACCTTCTCCGCAAGGGAAAGAGAACTTTCGCTGTTGTCGGAAGAATACGAATCTTCGAGAATTTTGTTCGCGCCGCGGATAAGCCTGCGGAGAACGCCGTGCCTGCGGACTATTTCCACATAGGAACGGTAATTCGCCGTGGAAGGAATGAATGAGGCGAGATCGGTGAGATAGGCTATCCCCCCGACCGTTTCGAGTTTACCGAGCCCGTCCAGCCTGTCGCTCAGGGTAACGAGGTCGATGGGCTTGCTCTGATTGTATATTTCGCACATAGCGTTGAAAATATCTTTGTGCGCTTCCACGTAAAAATCCCCTTCCGAGAGTTCGGTAAGAAGTTCGGATTGCAGGTCCTGATCCATAAGGACGCAACCGAGTACCGATTGTTCCGCCTCAAGGCTGTGCGGAAGGACGCGTGTTGACGGCATTTTTATTCACCTCTGTGTATTTTTACAGTTTTTTGAATTCCTCAAGCGTGTTTTCAAAGGACTTCATTGCGGCATCGAAAGCGGCCTTTTCGGTGAGATCGACGCCGGAGAGTTTGAGAAGTTCCACGGGGGAATCGCTTCCGCCGGACGAGAGGAATTTGAAGTAATCCCTGACCGCCGCCTCTCCTTCGGAATATATGCGTTCGGCTATGGAAATGGCGCTTATTATGCCCGTGGCGTATTTATAAACGTAAAACGCGCGGTAGAAATGCGGTATCCTCGCCCATTCGTAAGCGATCTCGTCGTCGTGAACGACCGCTTCGCCGTAATACTTTTTATTGAGGGCGAGATATTCGGCGTTCATATTGTCCTTGGTGAGCGGTTCGCCTCTTTCGGCTTTGGCGTGAGCGATATATTCGAACTCCGCAAACATGGTCTGGCGGAACAAAGTAGTCCTTATCATATCCATATAGTAACTCAACAGGTACTTTTTGAGTTTCACGTCGGTACAGGTTCCGAGAATGTGTTTGAGAAGAAGCACTTCGTTCACGGTACTCGCCACTTCCGCAACGAAAATCTTGTAATCCGCCTTGGCTTGCGGCTGGTATTTGTTGGAATGGTAAGTGTGCATGGCGTGGCCGAGTTCGTGGGCTATGGTGAAAACGTCGTGCGTGGTCGGCTGGTAGTTGAGAAGAACGTACGGGTGTTTTATGGAATATACGCCCGAACTGTACGCGCCGCTGCGCTTGCCTACCGTTTCTTCAACGTCCATCCACCTTTCCGCCTTCGCCTTATCGAGCAGGGCTATATAGTCCTTGCCGAGCGGGGCGAGCCCCTCTTTGACGAGTTTGAACGCCTCCTCGAAATCGAGTTTGAGATCCGCGCCCTCAACGATGGGAACGTGGAGATCGTACATATGCAGTTCTTTAACGCCGAGCGCGTTCTTCCTTAAACGGATATATTCGTGCATCAAAGGAAGGGCGCCGTTCACCGCTTCGAGAAGGTTATCGTAAACCTTTACGCTCACGTCCTCGTTGGAAAGGGCGTAGTCGAGGCAGCCCTCGTATTTGCGCGCGCGGGCAAAGAAAACGTCCTTATTGACGTTGCCGATATATATCTGCGCGAGCGTGTTAATGTGAGATATATAGGACTTGTAGTAGGTTTTGAAGGCTTCCGCGCGGACGGATTGATCCTTGTGGGCAAGCAGTACGCCGTAAGTTCCGTGGGAGAGTTTTACCTTTTCCCCGTCAACTTCGATCTCGTCGAACTTCATATCGGCATTGTCGAGCATGCCGAATATTTCCCTGAAACCGCCATAAACCTTTCCGCCGAGGGCGAGAAGTTGTTCGCACTCCACGCTGAGAACGTGGGGTTTCTGCTTTAAGATAAGGCTCAACATATAGTCGTAATCCTTAAGGTCCGAATCGGCTATATAGGATTTGAGAACGCTTTCGTCGAGCGCGGTCAGTTCGGGGACCACGAACGCCGTTTCCGATCCGTACTTGACTTCGAGATCGTAAACGCGAGCCATAAGGGAAGCGTATTCGGAATTGCGGGAATCCTCGTCGTGCTTCAGGTGGGCGTATATCGCCACCCTCTCGAATTCGCTCGCAACGGCCTCGTCCTTCTTGCAATATTCGAGGAAGATTTTTTTATCCCCGAGTTTGCCAGTAAATTTTTTGTAGTCTATAGCCGCGGCGAGTTTATCGTAAGCGGCGTTCCATTCTTCAACGCTTCCGAAAATATCTTCGGTCGCCCAAACGTATTCTCTTTTTACCTGCGATCTTTCTTTTGGCATAATTATTCTCCTGTTTTGTTTTTTATCGTCACTTCGCCACTTCCTCGAAAGGCGTACCTGCGAGATCGGTTCTGTTTGTTATTTCATACCCGACGAGTATGTTGGAATATGTCCTTATTATCAACGCGTCGCCCACGCGGAAATCGGGGCGAGGTTTTTCCACGTCGAGAAGAACGTAGCGCTCCATATATTCCTGCTCCTTATCCGACCATTCCACGAGAGTCATCGACTTGAAGTCCACCCCGTCTTTGACGTTCACCTCTCCGTTGAAACGCATAAAAGTCGCTTCGCCTTCGGTAGGTTTGCGGTTGAGGGCGCGGTAGAGCATTATGCGGTATCTGCGCACTCTCGAAAATCTTACGGCGAGATATATATACGCGAATATGGCGTAAAGCCCGGTTAAAACGCATTCGAGCGTAAGAAGCCACGGCTTTTTCGGCGTGCCGTAAGGTTCGAGAAGAAACCATACGAATATAACGGTGACCGCCGCCACGAAAACCGCGGTAACTGAAAAGAAATATATAAGGCAGTTCCTCTTTTGCACGGTGACCGCGTCGAGATCGGCGTTACTGTAAATTTCCGTCATCTTTTTCGTTTTCTCCTGTCCTAAGGGTTATTTTAACGAGTTCGAGTTCTCCATCGTTATCAAAGTAAAGTTCGTACCTGTCCGGATATTCCGCCATAACGTAGCGCGGGTTTTGCGCCACGCGGTAATACACGGGGCCGTTTTCGGTCTTTCCGTCCTCGGGAATATCCTTTACGGACGGCTTCTTTTTTGATTTTTCGGCGGGCGCCTCGCGAATGTATTTCACGAGATTATACGCGGTGGCAATTATCGCGTATGCGAGCGCGAGCCCCGCGAGTACGGTGAAAACGATGAGAACGCCGAAAGTCATTCCCCCGAAAGCCGCCACGATAAGCCAAACCACGGCCACCGTGAGAAGCAGTTGAAGGTTCAACCTTCTTATCACCGTCCACACCGCCTGAAAAAATTTATCGATAAATCCCGTAAATTTACCGATGCCGAAACAGGCGACCTTTATCATTCGTTTTCCCCCGCGTTATTCTACTATGAATAACAATCCTATGGTATTTTCACCGCAATGCGAAGTGACCGTACTGCCCGCCTCGCTCTCCAGAACTTCGTTGAAATCGAAAAGTTCTTTTACAAGACCTATGGTATAGTCAACGTATTCCCTGTCGGAAGGGCTGTGCGTTATAAAACAGCGCGTTTTGTCGTAAGAAGTGTATTCGGCGGCAAGGTCTTTGATATACGCGGAAAGGCACTTTTTAAGATTGCCGGCGTATTTCTTTTTCGCCTTCAGTTGCCCGTCGATCATAGAAATGTGCGGGTGAAGTTTGAGCATCTTCGCGCTGATCATCGCCGCGAGCGAACATCTGCCGCCCTTGTGCAAAAATTCAAGCGTATCGACCACGAAAGAAGTCTGCACCCTGTCGGGCAAAGTTTTTAAGTATTCGCAGATCTCCTCGTAAGTTTTGCCCTCTTTGATAAGGTCGCAGGTCTTCATTATCTCAAGCCCCTGTCCCGACGACAACGCCTTGGAATCGACCACGCAGATATCCCCGCCGAGTTCTTCCGCCGCCGCCTTCGCGTTGTTATACATAGTGGACGCCTTGGAAGAAATGTTGAAGTGGATGATTTTATATCCTTCTTTTTGGTATTTGGAAAAATATTCTTTGAACCTTTCGGAATTTGTTGCGGTAGTCTTGGGAAGTTGCCCCGTCCTTTTTACGAAATCGAGAACTCCGCGGGCGTCGATGCCTTCCCCGTCGAAAAACGCATCGTTGCCGAGGATTATTTCCACGGGTACAAGTTCCACGCCGAGTTCTTTTACCTCTTCCGGCGTGAGATCGCAAGTGCTGTCAGAAAGAATTTTGATCTTTTCCATAAATAACTCCTTTTAGAAAAGTTGATTTTTAATTTAATTCCGCATTGCGCGGCAAATTTGCTCCGTAGTATTTCTGCACGAGATCGAGATGCTTTATCACCCATTCGGGGATGACCGCGTAAACCTGAGAAGTCTTTATCCTCGAGTAATCGGAATACCGGCTGTCGTGACTTATGCCGCGATTGTCGCCGAGGACGAAAATTTCCCCCTCCTTTACTGTGTAAGGCATGGGCGTGGTGTGCGGGCTGGTGACCACCCCGCGGGGAAGGTACGGCTCGTCTATCTCCTCTCCGTTACGATAGACTTTGCCGAGGCGAATATCTATAACGTCCCCCTCGAGCCCTATAACGCGCTTGATTATTTTTTTGTACGCTCCGTTCGATTCCTTCTCGGTAGTGTTCACGGTAACAATGCTTCCGTAACCGTAATTGCCGAAACGGGCGGCGAGGCGATCGCCCACAAGGTAATTTCCGTCGTTCAGCGTAGGATACATAGACGTTCCCGAAACGTAAACGGTAGCGAAAACGAACCCGCGCAATAGTATGAACACGAGTACGACGGCTATCATTATCCAAAGAAACACGTTGGTTATCTTATCTTCTCTCTCGCCGCTTATCTCGGCGCGTAAAAGTTCGGGTGAAGTTATGCGATTCATAAAATACCAAGAATAAATAATTATATATTTACATTAGTATATCATATTCTTAAAAAGAAATAAAGCGTTTTTCGCTTTTTGCGCTCAACTGTTTCAGGCGAAATAATCTTTTTTCAGAAAAAACCGCCGATTTTTTGCAAAGCGGCGGCAACTACGGGATATTTATCATATCAGCAGCACGTTGTTTATGGCGAAGAAACCGTCCGCCGAGAAGTTTATGCTGCCTATGCGGGAATCTTCCGAAAGGGGCATTCCGTCCGCCGTTTTGAAATCTTTGATGCTCAGAACGACGTTCTGCCAGACCTGCCCGCTCGGAACGGAAGTGTAGTTGTTATACACCGTTTCGAACGGCGTGCCTATATCCGCGCGCAGGCGGACGAGAAGGGTTATTTCCTCGTCGCAGTACAGGTCAAGTTTGAATATGGAATCGGGGCGTATATCGACGCACTTTTCGCTTACCTTGTAGGTGAGCAGACCTCTCGAGGAAGAAATGCCCGTTATGCCCATAGGTCCCTTGACGAGTTCTATCGGGCTGCGCCTGCAGTACATTGCGCCCGCAAGCAGGTTTTTATCGGTCACGCCGTAGGTGAAATCACCCATTCCCTGCGTGTTGGAATAAATAAGATTCGTCTTGATAACCGCTGTTTCAGGACACTTTTTGGAAGTGATGGGCGTGCTGACCGTAATGCCGTTACGGTAATCGACCACGGCGAAGGCGAAAAGCATTCCCCCGCCGTTTATCAAGGAGTAATCCGCGGTGAAAACGGAATCTCCCGTCTTTACCACGCCCTCGAGTTTTATCCAGTTCCTGCGGGAAGGATCGGTTTCCCCCTCGCAAACGTATATATCCACGTTCCTCGGTTTAAGCGCGGCGTTGGTATCGATCTCTATGCCGATAGTTTCGCCCGAAACGCTTATCTTTATCTGCGGTTCGGAAGCCATCTGCACCCTTTGCCCGTTAAGGTATATGCCGAAGAAAAGTTCAATATTCCTCACGCAGTTGAGATCGACCGCCTCGCCCATCCGCGGGGAAAGGCAGAAGAACGCGTCCACCTCGGAATTAACGCGGCGGATAGTATCGTGCGCGCGGTCGGCGTCGTACTCGGCGCTGTTCGTGGAAGTGAACAGCGCGACGGGGCAACGGCAGTAAGGAGCGAAGGAATGCGCGTCAACTCCGGCGATATAGCGAATGCGCTCGTCCGAAAGTTTGACTTCGCCTGCGGGCGGCGCGTATTTTCTTATATTTTTATAGGCTCTCCACCCCGCTCCGAAAAGGGCGACCGCGCAAGTGACGCGATCGTCGCACGAGACGAGATGCCACATTATTTCCGCGCCCGTCTTTATGCCGAGAACGCCTATCTTCCTCGAACCGAGCCTGCTCACGAGGAAATTTACCGCGTAGCGGGCAACGCAACACCATTCGTACCAGCAAGTTTCCTTCGCGGATTCGGTCACCGTGTCGAAGCGGCCTTCCGAATAGGCATAGTTAGCGTATTTGATCGCGCTCGGATAACTCGTGCGGTTTTCCATTCCTTCCCTCTCGCCGGCGTAATCGAACATTAAAACGTCGTAGCCGAGGCGGGCGTAAAAGGTGAGAAGTTCAACGTCAAGTTCGCCCTCGCAATCGGGTATAACGAGAATGGCGTTGTGCGGCTTCCCGTCGAGATGGCGGGCGAGCACACCGTAAATAAG
The DNA here is from genome assembly GCA_017453885.1 of Clostridia bacterium. Classification (GTDB taxonomy): domain Bacteria; phylum Bacillota; class Clostridia; order Christensenellales; family Borkfalkiaceae; genus RGIG3732. The sequence goes on along the minus strand of JAFTDZ010000300.1, from coordinate 1,374 downwards.
CACCCTGCCGTCACCCGTGTCGCGCCCGTTAAAAAAAACTTCCGTATAGGAAACGCCGTCGCTTACGTCGTCCTTCGCAATACTGTCGCGAAGGGGCAGGTTGGGAGTGAAATCCTCGTATAAATTTACCGGAGTGTATATAGTGTAATCCTTCATATTTTCAAACCTTAAAAACGGTGATTTTGTGTGATTTAGGCGGTTTATCAGCAAACGACCTCTATTTTGGAACCTTCGGAAGCGGTCGCCCCCGTGACGAGTATCTTTGCCGAAATACGCTGTTTCAGTTCCGGCACGTGGGAGATCAGCCCTATAGCGAAATGTTCTCCGCGAAGTTTGGTAAGGCTGTCGAGAACGACGTCGGTCAAGTCCTCGTCCAGCGTGCCGAAACCTTCGTCGAGGAAGAAAAATTCTACGGGGCGCATAGTCTTTTCGCATATCGCCTGCGATAAAGCCAATGCGAGCGACAGGGAAACGAGGAAAGTTTCACCGCCGGAAAGCGTGGAAACGGGGCGGCGTTCACCGCAACTGATATTGTCGGTAACGAAAAATTCTCCGTCGTAAACGAGATCGTACCTGCCGCCGGTAAGGGTTAAAAGGGTGACCGACGCGCCCGCGGAAATTTCCGTAAGATACTCTTCCGCGATGAAGTTTAGAAGATTGTGGTTTGAAAGGACCTTCTCGAGTTTTTCGAGAAGAGCCGCCCTCGCCGCGACTTCGTTCCTGCGCTTTCTGACCGCGTTTGCCTCGGCGAGTTTTGCTTCCGTTTCCTCTATCTTCGTTTCGAGGCGCAAGACCGCCGCGCGATACCCGTCGCGCTCGTCGGAAAGCGACTGCTTTTCTTTTTCCGCAAGTTCGTAAGCGGCTTTATCGAAAGACGAGCCGTTAAGTTCTCCGGAGAGTTTTTCGGCAAGTGCGGCGACTGCAACGCTATCCTTTTCAAACTCTACTATTTTATTATTATACTCGGAAATCTGCCTTTCGTCAAGCGCGAAAGACGCGGCATCTTCAGCGCTTGCAAATCCGCCTGCGGAAAGTTTCTCCTTCACCTCGTTCAACTTTGCCGCCTCGTCCTCTTTCGCGGCGTAAGCCCTTTCCCTTATCGCGGAGAGTTCGCTCGTTATATCGGCAAGGCGGGCGGTGAGTTCTGCCTTTTTGGCGGTGGCGGAAGTAAATTCGCTGTGCAGATTTTCCCGCTCGGCATTCAATTTTTTAAGCGCCGCGGTGAAGGACGACTTCGTTGTGACTTCCGCGCCTACTGAAGCGGAAAGTTTTACGAGAAGTTCTCTCTTTTCCTTACCCTCTCCGGCAAGGCGGAAAGTTTCCGCCGAGAGCGCATCGGCCTTCTCCTTGTACTTTGCCGAAAGTTCCCGCTTG
>JAFTDZ010000299.1 GCA_017453885.1 Clostridia bacterium | reverse complement strand
TTCTCCACGTCGTCGTATTCGGTTTTGGTGGAAACGATCAGTCTTTCTTCTTCATCAAACATAAAAAGCCGCCTTTATCACGCATTATCGACTATTTTGCCAAATTTTTCAGCGCGAGCGAAATAATGCTTTCCAAATCGTCCGCCCCTTGCGATCTGGCCGCCGAAACGCCCTTTTCGCTCTCGCTCCTGCCGAAGCCGAGACTCATAAGCGCAATGACCGCGTCCTCGTCCGCGCCGCGCGCCACGGAAACCGAAGGCAGTTCTCCGAGGTCGAGCGAGGAAACTTTTTCCCGCAGTTCGAGTATGATCCTCTCCGCGGTCTTTCTGCCCACCCCCTTTACGGAAGCGAGCGTTTTCGCGTCGGAAGCGGCTATCGCGAGGGCGAGGTCTTTCAGGCTCAACGTGGCGAGAATGGTCATACCGATTTTTGCGCCCACGTCCTTTACCGAAGTGAGTTTAAGGTACATTTCCTTTTCCTCTTTGCTGTCGAACCCGTAGAGCGTATAGACGATGGAGGACTGATCCTGCCTCGCGTTAAAAAAAGTGTAAACGCCGCCCTGCATATTTTTTGTAAGCCTTGCGAATGCCGCGGCCGAAACGGTTACCTCGTATCCGATGCCGTTGTTTTCGATAAGCAGTTTGCCCGTTCCTATATCCATTACCTTTCCCGAAATGTAACCTATCATAAAAAACCTCTTATATCCTGAATAATCCGCCGAGGCGGTTGGTCTGGCTGTGGCACAGCGCCACCGCAAGGGCGTCCGCCGCGTCGTCCGGCCGCGGGATCTTATCGAGCCGCAAATACGTTTTCACCATATGCATCATCTGCTGTTTATCCGCCCTGCCGTAACCGGTAAGCGCCTGTTTTATTTGAAGAGGAGTGTATTCGAACAAATTTCCGTGGCACTCCCTCTCGCAGACAAAGAGCATAACCCCTCTCGCGTGGGCAACGTTTATGCCCGTCGTAATATTGGTGTTGAAAAACAATTCTTCTATCGCCACCTGATCGGGGCGAAACTTCTCGAAAAGCCCCGTCATTCCTCTCTCTATAAGCGCGAGCCTTTCGGGGAAAGTCTTTTCCTTCGGCGTAACTATAGCGCCGTAATCTATAAGCCCTACCTTGCCGCGTTCGCTTTGAATAACCCCGAAGCCTATCGTCGCAAAGCCGGGGTCCAACCCGAGTATTACCATATTTTTTTACCTTTCACGCGGCATGCTGCGCCCTTTTGATCCGTGTAAATTTGTTTTATCATCGATCATTTCATCAATGATACTTAAAAGACGTATTTCGCCTTTTTCATCGGGCCATTCTCCGGAACAATGCCCGCCCGCCAGAACGAAAAACTTATGCCCGACCCCGTAACTTTGCAAGGTCTTATCGAGCATTTCGTTCTGCTCCTTCCTGCAAAACATATCGTTTTTATAAGTAACTATATAGAGCAAAGCGCCGTAGTTCTTGTTTTCTATAAAATAAATTGGCGCGGCATCGTCCACACGCACGGCGTAGGTAGGCAAATTCCGCTCTCGCAAAACGTTAAAATGCGTAGTGGGCTGGGCGCTGTCTATCAAAAAGCCGTGAAAATCTTTTGCGGAAAGCCCGTATTTTTTCAGATACCTTTCATCGAAATACAGCATAAGCGAAATATACGCCCCGGCGGAACCACCGACGATAACTATCCTTCCGCCGTATCCGTACTTTTTTCTGTTTTCAACGGTAAAACTCAAAGCCTTGGCGCAATCCTCTATAAATTCCGGAAATTTTGCCCGCGGATACAGCCGATAATCTACCGAAATAACCGAAAAGCCGGACGAACAAAGTTCCCCGAGCATCGGGCCGAAAGTTTTATCCCCGCATTCCAGACCGCCGCCGTGTATGTAAAAAACAGTATTTTCACTTTCTTCGTCGGCATAAATATCCATTTTAAGATCCCTTTCGGAATCGTAAACAACATCTTCGTACTTTTTACCCATAACTACCCTTCATTCACCGTAAAATTCGTTTTCGAGACACATACGGTAAAGATGATAGATCGGCAAATGCTTTTCCCGTATGCGGTAAGTTTCGGTATCGTTCACGATAAGGTTTCATCGGTTAGAATATATTATATCAAAAAACGCATTACCTGTCAAAGGTTTACGGCTTGAAAAAATTAGTCGCCCCGCAGCGAAAGCCGTTGACAACTTCCCCCTAAAATGTTATATTTATAAAGAGATTATACAGAGGTTTATTATGAAATCCGTAAAAGACGTTTACAAGATAGGTAAGGGACCGTCGTCATCTCACACGATGGGGCCGCAGCGCGCGGCTGAAATATTTTTGAAGGAAAACCCTTCGGCGGATAGTTTCAAGGCTGTACTCTACGGCTCTCTCGCAAAGACGGGCAAAGGGCACCGGACGGACGGCGTCATCGAAGAAACGTTTTCGCCCATCCCATGTGAAGTGATATTCGACCGTGAAACCGCCGACCTTCCGCACGAGAATACACTCGATTTATTCGCGATAAAGGCGGGTAATATCGTTTCGAGCCTTCGAGTGATAAGCGTCGGCGGCGGGGACATAGAGATAGTCGGCAGGCAGAAAGAAAACGCAAAGGACGTCTATCCCCACTCCACTTTCCGCGAGATAGCCGAATATTGCAAGGCGGAAAACATTCGCCTTTCCGAATACGTTTACCGCTTCGAGGGCGAAGAAATAAAGTTTTTCCTCTCGGAAGTCTGGCGCGCTATGTCAAGCGAGATAGACGAAGGGCTTAAAAAGACGGGCGTTCTACCCGGCGGGCTGAACGTGGAGCGAAGGGCGCAGTTCCTGTATAACCAGCGGCATATGGACGAGAGCGCCAGCACCCGCGAAAACCGTCTCGTATGCGCCTACGCCTTCGCCGCGGGCGAACAGAACGCCGACCTCGGCACGATTGTCACCGCCCCCACCTGCGGTTCTTGCGCGGTACTTCCCGCGGTGATCCGTTACGAGAGCGAGATGAAAAAGTTCGGCACCGAACAGATCATCGACGCGCTCGCCGTGGGCGGGCTGATCGGTTGCATCATAAAGGAAAACGCATCCGTCAGCGGGGCAGAATGCGGCTGTCAGGCGGAAATAGGTTCCGCTTGTTCCATGGCTTCCGCGGCTCTCTCCGAACTTTTCGGAATGGGCATAGATCAGATAGAGTGCGCCGCCGAAGTCGCTATGGAACACTACCTCGGCTTAACTTGCGATCCCGTATGCGGGCTTGTACAGATACCGTGTATAGAGCGCAACGCCGTCGCCGCCATGCGCGCGATAAATTGTCTTTCGCTCGCCAACTTCCTTTACGGAACGCGCAAAATATCCTTCGATCTCGTCGTCAAAACCATGTACGAAACGGGCAAAGATATTTCCCTTCGTTACCGTGAAACCGCCGAGGGCGGTCTCGCCAAAAACTACAAATAACCCTTCCAGTCTCTTTTACTCGTCATTTCGACTGAACGCTCAAAGGGTTCCCGAAAAGTTTTACGTAGTAAAAGTTTTAGGGAAAAAGGAGAAACCGGCTTTAACGCGGAAAGGTGAACACTTGCAACCTTCCGCGTTTTTTGCCGCATTGCAAACAGGGCTCCCGCGGAGATTTTGCAAAAATATCCGTGGGAAAGAGGAGCAATCGGCTTGAACGCAGAAAGGCGAACACTTGCAACCTTTCGCGTTTTCCGCCGCATTGCGACGAGCCGCAAAAAAACAGCGGCGCGGCGAAAAACACGTTAGCCGCGCCGCCGTAAAAAACATTAAAATTTAC
>JAFTDZ010000298.1 GCA_017453885.1 Clostridia bacterium | reverse complement strand
CGGTTTCGTCGTTCCGGACGACAGAGGATACCTTCTCGATATTTTTGTTCCGTTCAACCGTTCGCGCGGGGCGGTCACGGGGGATAAAGTCCTCGTGCGGCTCACGCGTTTTCCCCGCGGGCGCAATCCCGAGGGAGAAGTTAAGGAGATAATAGGCAAAAAGGACGATCTCGGCGCAGAGGAGAGAGCCGTTATGTTGGCAAATAAGATCCCGCAGGAGTTTCCGGAAGAAGTTTTATCCTTCGTCCGCAACAAAAATTATTCGCTCGATCATTCCGGCAGAACCGACTTCAGAGGAGAAACGATAATCACTATAGACGGCGAGGACGCACGCGACCTTGACGACGCAATTTCGCTTAAAACCCTTGATAACGGGCACTTTTTGCTCGGCGTGCACATTGCGGATGTGTCGTACTTCGTGCCGGAAGGGAGCGTTCTCGACGAGGAAGCGCTTCGCCGCGGAACGAGCGTCTATTTCCCAGATACGGTTATTCCGATGCTGCCGAAGGAACTTTCAAACGGATTATGCTCTCTCAACGAGGGCGAGGACAGGTTTACGCTGTCGTGTATTATGGAAGTGGACGAAAACGGCGACGTAAAGGACGTGAATTTATGCGAAGGCATTATCAATTCCCGCCGCCGCATGACCTACACGGCAGTCGATAGTATTTTCGAAGGCGACGAAAAACTTAAAAAAACTTATTCGGACGTTCTTCCCCTTCTCGAAAAAATGAAGGCTCTCGCGGAGATATTGATACGCAAGAGAGAGCGCCGCGGCAGCGTGGAACTTGAAGTGAAAGAGGCTGATATAAGGGTGAATGCCCGCGGTGAAATTTCAATTACCCCCGTAAAACGCACATTATCGCACAGAATCATAGAGGAATTTATGATACTTGCGAACGAATCCGTCGCGGAGTTCGTCCGATTTACCGAAGCGCCTTTTTTGTATCGCGTGCACGAAGAACCTTCCGCGGAGAAGGTCGCGGATCTATACGAATACTTAAGCGGGCTCGGCATCAGGGCGCGCCGCGGGGCGAACGGCGTTCATCCGAACGATTTTGCCGCTATATTGAAGCGCGCCGAGAACAAACCCGTTTACCCGCTCGTGAATAAGGTGATGCTCCGCTCCATGTCAAAGGCGAAATACAGCCCCGAAAACGTCGGGCATTTCGGATTGGCGAGCGATTGTTACTGCCACTTCACCTCTCCGATAAGGCGGTATCCGGACCTCGTGGTCCACCGCGCGCTGAAATATATCCTCGGCGGCAGGATAGCCGAATGGTGCGACGGCCACGCCGGCAATATATACGAAACGGCCGATAAAACTTCTGCCTGCGAGCGCCGCGCCGACGATGCGGAGAGAGCGATAGACGACGTTTTCAAGGCGCGTTATATGTATGACCGCCTCGGCGAGGAATTTAAGGGGATAGTGAGCGGCGTTACCGCTTTCGGCGTGTTCGTGGAACTGAAAAACACGGTGGAAGGGCTAATAAAAATCGAAACACTCCCCCGCGGCAGTTACGAATACGATAAAAAGAACTTTACGCTGTCGTCGAAGCGCCTCTCGTTCAGGCTCGGCGAACCCGTTACGGTAGCGGCGGCGGGCGTGGATATTTCCGCCGGAAAAATAGAATTTATTTTGGTAAGTAAGCCCTGAAAACTTGCGTTTTAACGGGTTTTAATGTATAATACGGTTATGAAGGTAATTGCGGAAAACAGGCAGGCTCGCCACGAATATTTTATAGAGGACACTTACGAGGCGGGCATTTGCCTCGAGGGGGCGGAAGTCAAGTCGATAAGGCGTGGAAGCGTAAATCTTAAGGACAGTTTTTGCTATATCCGCGATATGGAAGTTTTCGTCAAAAATATGCACGTTGCGGTTTACGATAAAAGCGGCGCGTTCAACACGAAGGACGCCAAGCGGGATCGTAAACTTCTCCTCAACAAGAGGGAGATACTTAAAATAAAAAGCCTTGCCGAGCAGAAAGGTTTCGCGCTCGTTCCGATAAAGTTGTATTTCAAGCAGGCGCTCGTCAAAATGGAACTGGGCGTGTGCCGCGGCAAGCACGTTTACGATAAAAAGGAAACGTTAAAAGAGCGGGATATAAGGCGCGGGGCAGAGCGCGATATGCGTTCCGCAATGATGCATTAACCGCCTATATCACGCAAAAACGGCATTTTTAGTTAAAAAAAGACACGGGGTAGTTACGGTTTCGATTGCCCGCGGAAGGTCTTGTAAGCATACCGAAGGTTCCGGCTTCGTAAAAACGGAAAAACAAAATTAAATGCGAAAAATAATAATTTTGCATTCGCTGCTTAATTTTTAGCGGCTGCTTTGTCGGGGT
>JAFTDZ010000297.1 GCA_017453885.1 Clostridia bacterium | reverse complement strand
CTTCAACAAGCAGAGCCTTTACTCCCGCCTTACCGCGCTGAACGAGATAAAGAAGGGTGCGGAAGCGGTGGTAACCACGTTCGAGGCGCTCCTTCAACTTTTCCCGTCCGAAATACTCACTCTCACCATAGAGGAAAGCGGCGAATACCGCATGGAAGAACTCGTTTCCCGCCTTATAAAAATGGGTTACAGGCGAACGGAAACGGTAGAGGACAAGGGGAATTTTTCCGTCCGCGGTGATATTCTCGACGTTTTCCCCGTAAACTCGGAAGAGCCTTACCGCGTGGATTTTTTCGGTGATTTTGCCGAAAGCGTACACCGCTTCGATATTTCCGGCGGGCTTAAGAAGCAAGCGGAAAAAAGCGTGGAAATAGTTATGGCTACCGACGTTATCATCGACGACGACGAACGCCCTTTTCTCGCCCGCGCGATAGAGCAAAGTTACCGAAAAGCCGTGAAAAACGTGGTTTTTACCCGCGCGCGCGCCATAAGGGAAGAACTACTTGCCGCCGTAGAATCGGGCGGCGCGGACGATCGCCTTCAGTTTATAATGCCGCTTATAAAAAACGTTACCGGCGATATTTTCCGCTATATAAACCCCGAAAGCGTGGTGGTTTTCGACGAGTGCAAACTGCTTGAAGATAACCTTTCCATGACCTTGAAGGAACACGCCGAACGCGTTTCTTCCTTCCTTAAAAGCGGAGAGGCTTTCGACTTCACCGAAAGGCAACTTTCAGATGAAAAGCCCCTTATATCGCGGCTTATCGCGGGGCGGAAACTCTCTTTGCAGAGCCTTACAACGTCCGTCCGCTTCTTCGATCCGTTAAAAACTTACAAATTCAGTTGCGCCCCCGTGCCGAAATATTCCATGCGCGTGGGCGACGCGCTTACCGATATAGCCAACTGGTACCGCGGCGGTTACGGCGTTATAGTCTGCTGCGCCTCTTTGGAGCGGGCGCAGAACCTGTATAACGAACTTTTCGACCGCAAGATACCCGCCGAGATAAACGACGATTTTCCCCTGCCCGTAACGGGCGTGAAACTCACAACGTTCATTCTCTCGCAGGGGCTTATTTATCACGACGCACGCCTTGTAATAATCGGCAGCGGGGATATGTATCTCAAGTCCTCGTCCGAAAAGAAACTTAAAAAACGCCGCAACGATATGTTCAACGCCCCGCAGGTGGGGGACTACGCCGTTCACGAACAGCACGGCATAGGAATAGTGCGCGGCACGCGGAAGATAGAGACCACTTCCGGCGTGAAGGATTACATTTCCGTGGAATACGCCGGCGGCGACCTTCTCTACGTTTCCGTGGAGCAGATGGATAAACTGACCAAATACCTCGCGGGGGATAAAAAGCCGCAACTTTCAAAAATAGGCGGCAAGGACTTTGAAAAGGTGAAGGAGAGGGTGCGGGCTTCCATCGCCAAAATGTCCATAAACTTAAAGGAACTCTACCGCGAGCGCGCCGAGCGCAAAGGTTACCGCTTCTCTCCGGACGACGACCTCGTCCGCCTGTTCGAAGATTCCTTCGAATTCGAGGAAACGGAAGATCAACTCGCCTCGGCGGCGGAGATAAAAGCGGATATGGAAAGCGACAAGGTGATGGACAGACTGCTCTGCGGCGACGTGGGCTTCGGCAAGACCGAAGTTGCTCTCCGCGCGGCGTTCAAAGCGGTGATAGACGGCAAGCAGGTTGCGATGATAGCGCCCACCACCATTCTGTCCGAACAGCATTACAACACCTGCCTCGAACGCTTCCGCGGCTTCGGCGTGCGCATAGACGTGCTGAACCGTTTCAAAACCCCGTATATGCAGAAGAAGTCTCTCGAAAGGCTCGAAAAGGGCGAAACGGATATAATAATCGGCACCCACCGCCTATTCGGCAAGGACGTGAAATTCAAGGACCTCGGGCTTCTGATACTCGACGAGGAACAGCGTTTCGGCGTGGAGCACAAGGAGAAGATAAAAACGCTGAAAACCAACGTGGATACGCTCACGCTCACCGCAACGCCCATACCGCGCACCCTTCATATGTCCCTTTCGGGCATAAGGGATATAAGCACCATAAACACCCCGCCGAAGGAGAGGATACCCGTTCAGACGTACGTCGCAGAGGAGACGGACGCGCTTATCCGTGACGCCGTCCTTCGCGAACTCGGCCGCGGCGGTCAGGTGTTCGTGCTGTATAACAGAGTGGAGTCGATAGATAAGTTTTCCCGCGATTTAGGCGGTTTAGTGCCTGAAGCGAACATAGTTACCGCCCACGGGCAGATGGACGAAAAGATGCTTGAGGCGGCGGTGATGCGCTTCTACTCGGGCGAGGCGAACGTACTCGTAGCCACCACCATAATAGAGAACGGAATAGATATGCCGAACGCCAACACGCTCATAGTAATAGAAGCCGACAGGCTGGGGCTTTCCACCCTCTACCAATTAAAAGGCAGAGTGGGCAGGGGCAACCGTATGGCTCACGCATATTTCACTTTCAAACCGGATAAGGTGATGAGCGAGGCGGCGTATAAACGCCTTAACGCCATAATGGAATTCACCGAAATGGGCAGCGGCTTCAAAATAGCCATGCGCGACCTCGAGATCCGCGGCGCGGGCAACGTTCTCGGCAGGGAACAGCACGGGCATATGGAGCGCGTCGGTTACGAACTTTACGCCAAACTCCTGCAAGAACAACTCGGCGAAACGACCAAGGACTTCGAAACGGAACTCGACGTCCGCGTGAGCGCCTATATCCCCGAAGATTACGTTTCCGATTCTTCCGCCCGAATGGATTGTTACAAGCAGATAGCGGAGATACGCGTTCCCGCCGACAGGGAGCGGGTGGAAACTTCACTCGCGGATATTTACGGCCCCCTCCCGCGGGAAGTGAAAACGCTTATAGAAATAGCGGAACTGAAAAATCTGGCAAAATCCGTCCGCGCAACCCGCGTAACGGTAAAAAAGGGCGGGGCAGAAATATCGCTCGCCGATCTCGATTCCCTTGCGGACGGCCGCCTGTATTCAAGAATTTCGCGCGAAAAATCGGTAGCGAGTATCTCCTTCAAGGAAAAGCAACCGCTCGTCAGCCTGTCTTTCGAGGGGCTTTCCGCGAGAGAGGCGCTTATAAAGACGGAAGAATTTCTCGCTTTCGATTCGCCCGTCACCTCTCCGTCAATATAAAATATCTTAAAAAAATCCGTAAAACGGCGTAAAAAATATTGCAAAAAAATTATATATCTTGTATAATATAGAACATAGCGTTAATATTGCCCGCTCACGCGGGCGCACAATAACAGGAGAGACCTATGATGAAATCAAAAGGCAAGATCACCGCTTTGATAGTTTCCTTCGTACTTGCGCTCGGCATTTTCGCGAGTTGCAACCTCGTGGAAGTAAACGTCAAAAAGGATATGGAACAGAAGGTCGCCACCGTTCAGGTTGACGGGGCCGACGCGGAAGATATTTACAAGCGCGAACTCGTAAACGGGCTTATTTCCTACGGATATACGTACGTTCAGAGTTACGGCTATTCCCTTTCTCAGACTTACGAACTGATACTCAACAACCTCGTCAACAACAAAGTTGTGGTGCAGTACGCCCGCCTCGAACTTTCCAAGGCGAACGAAACGGACGGCGATACCGCAAAGGCGGGGTATCTCGATCTTCCGGCGGAAGAACTCCGCACCGCGCCGGCGAAGGGCAGGATAGAATACATCGAAAAACTTCTTCCTTACCTCAAACCCGTTCAGGTAGCGCAGGCAGTGTATAACGTGAAGTCGAGTTTCAATTCCCTTATAGATTCTTTCGATACTTCCAAAACTTCTTCCGATACCGAGAAGGAAGACGAGAGCGTTACCGCCCGTTCGGTGCCCACTGTCAAAACCAAGACGGGCACGGCGGTTGACGAGGACTACGTAAAGGCGAACGACGATCTTGAAAAAGGCGTCACCGAAGACGAACTCGACGATACGCAGAGATCCGCTTACGACGCGTGGCTTATCGGCAAGTACAATTCCTACTCCATGGCTGTGACAACCGCGGCGAGGAAGTCCGCCGTAAACGAATTTATCAACACATTCAAGGCGAACGGCCTCGTCACCGAGGACGAAATAACCCTTCTCGAAAAGAAGAACAAGCAGTACGAACTCAACGGTTACGTATATTATCTCGATCTTCTCGCGTCCGGCATGGAATCCCTTATCGTATCCAACTACGAGAAATACCTTAACGCCACCGCCGAGGGGATGATAACGAACGACGGACTGTGGACGGAATACCTCGGCGCCTACAACTCGCAGAAGAAGGCTTACGCCGATCTTTCCGCTTACGAAACGGCTATAAGTTCCGCCACCGAAGATTCTTTCATTCTCTACAATCCCGAAATGCCCGACGGCGTTAAATACGGTTACATCGCCAACCTTCTTTTAGGTTTTTCGGAAGAGGCGCAGAGCGATCTTAAAAACTTCAAGGCAAGCGCCACCTCTCAGGCGGATATAATCGCCCATAGGGATAATCTTCTCCGCTACATCCGCGTTGCGGATCAAAGGGCTACCTGGCTTCAGAACGGTTACTACGAACTGACCGATAAAGAACACGCGAACGAGGCGGATTATTACGAATTCGGCTCCGATTACGCCAAATATCTCAAAACCTATTACGGAACTTTTGAAGATCTCACCGATTATTCTTCCGTAAAAACCGCCAACAAGTATCACCTTGACGGAACGGAATGGAAGTGGGGCGAAACGGACGAGGAAGATTATAAAGCCAACTTCAGAAAGATATATCCTACCGAATACACGGTGGACGATTTCCTCGCGAACGTTTTCGGAACCACGCTCGACGTCGCTTCCGCGGCAACCGTTCCCTACAGCGGGGCTGCTACCGTCGGCACAATAACGTTTGACGACGAAACCCTTGCGAAGATAAACGACCTTCTCTATGCGTTCAGCACCGATCCGGGCAGCATAAGCGGCTCCAACGCATACGGCTATCTCTATTCGCCTAAGACCAGCGCCAAGCAGTACGTTAAAGAGTATGCGGACGCGGCGAAGGTCCTCGTTGAGGCGGGCGTAGGCAATTACGCGGTCGTCGCCACCGAGTACGGCTATCACGTTATGATATGCACGAAGGTTGTGGAGCCGAGCGGCAACAATATTTACGGCGACGCTTCCGCCGAAGAAACCGCTAAGGCGGCGTTTATAGCAGACCTTGAAACCGAAGATACCGTCGCTTACAGATACAGAAAGACCAAAGTTGACGCAAACGTTGAAAAACTCGTAAGCGATATAGTTACCTACAACATATCCAAATACGTCGATGAAGACGGAAAGGATTACGCCGTAACGAAGTACGCAAAATCCTATAAAAATCTTATATCGGACAGCGGTAACTGATTATTCGGCGTAAAAAGCGAAATAAAAGAAAGAGGGGTATCGGTTTCAGATTGATCGGTACCCTTTTGCGTCTTTGCCGGTGCGGCGTGAAGAGTGAAGAGTTAAGTTCGCCTGCGGCGAGTGAAGTACGCCTGACGGCGAGTGAAGAGTGAAGTACGCCTATCGGCGAGTGAAGTACGCCTGACGGCGAGTGAAGTACGCCTGACGGCGAGTGAAGTTCGCCTATCGGTGAGTGAAGTACCTTCGGTGTGAAGTTCGCCTGACGGCGAGTGAAGTTCGCCTAACGGCGAGTGAAGAATGAAGAGTGAAGGATGAAGAATGTCTGTCCGGCCGCCCTTGGTCAAGGGGGGCTCCGCCGTAGGCGGTGGGGGGATAGTTTTAATGAATTGCCGCTATCGCGACGTGAAGAATGAAGAGTGAAGAATGAAAGGTTGCGACGAAAGATCTCTATTCTTCTTGTCAGTCCCTTTTACCCGTCATTTCGAGCGAAGTCGTAAGGAGCGTAGCGACGGAATAG
>JAFTDZ010000296.1 GCA_017453885.1 Clostridia bacterium | reverse complement strand
TTTGCATCTAGATCTAAAAAGATACATAAATTTGCAAGAGTATCAAGTGCAGGTAAGGCTCTTCCTGATAGGTATTGTCCTATTGTGGGTTGTTTTACTCCTATTTTTTTTTGCGATCTCTGTTTGCGTATAGCCACTTTGTTTTATTGCTTCTATAATTTTTTCCCTTATTTTTTCTATTGTTACCATAATTTTTCTCCTTAATAATATTTTATAGGAAATACCTATAAAATACTTGACTTATAGGCTATGCCTATATTATACTTTATATAGGCATTGCCTGTAAAATATTTTTTTGAGGTGTAATATGGTATTTGACAATTCAAGTGATTTGCTTTTGAGGCTGTTTCATAATCTTAAAAATTATGATGAGTATGTAAAAGTTTTTTCTGGTTCAGATCTGGATCCACTTTCGCGTGATGCTCTATTAGATAGAATCGAGATTATTTTAACTTTGAAGTCCTATGAATTGGATATGTTGTTTTATTTGCGTAATTCGAGACAGGGAGAGGGACAGCGTTTTGCTCGCCTTGCAAAATTAAATTACGATGCTTTCATTTCTACTTTAGAGTTGCAAAAACCTTTAACTGATTGAAATGTGTTCAAAAAGATAGATTTCGATTTTTTACGGAACAATGAAAAAGACAGGTAGAACCTGTCTTTTTCGATGGTGGGGACGAATAGGCTCGAACTATCGACCTCTTGCATGTCAAGCAAGCGCTCTAACCAACTGGGCTACGCCCCCGTACCCATATATAATACCAAAATCGCGGAAATACTTCAAGCGTTTTTATCCCGTTGCGGAAAATTTTTTATTTTTGGGAAAAATTTGTTTGCTAAAGGCGCTTTATCCGAAATGGGAACGCTGGCAGTTACTCCTGCTTTTTGAGTGCGACGGTCAAAAAACCTACGCTGAAAACCAGGTCGCTTTCGTAAACGGAAAGTTTTTCCGCATTTTTAAGAAATTGCCCGCGGGGGAGATCGTTAAGAATATCGAACTTCCATTCGTATTCGAAAATGTCGGTCTGGTTCCATACGCCGCGCTCGTTAATTCCTCTTTGCGGTTCGGAAAATATTACGGTACCGTCGGCGCGGAAATCGAACAGGAGCGAAGAAAAATCATTCCCGTCCTCGTCCTTGAAATCGCCCGCGGGAATATGCGCAAGGTCGTTTGAAAAGAAGTTTACGAGGTAATCAACGCGCCATACGCCCGTAATGAATTTTTTGCCGTCCGCAAGATTTCTCTCGGTAAGCATCGCGATATTCTCCTTTGCAGAAAAGTTCAATACCTTATTATTATATAATCGTTTAAGGTAATTGTCAATCGATTGTCGAACCACGGCAGACGGCTACGAAAAGGCGGGAGCCTTGAAAGGCTCCCGCGCGCGTTATCGGCTTATTAACGTATTTGATTACCGGTTTATATTTTTTTATTTAACTTACAAGGTATTCCATTATTGCAAATAATGCAAGATTTAATTGAAACAGAGCGTTAGTAATAAATCAATAGTCGGAATTATTTAATAAATAATCGACAGAAACATCAAAAAACGTAGCGATTTGTAAAATAGTATCTAAATCAGGCTCTCGGCTTCCGTTTTCCCAAAAACTGATTGTTTGATTACAAACGCTGAAGATTTCACCTAATTTGCGTTGCGAAAGGCCTTTTTCTATTCTCAATTCTTTCAACCTTTTTCCAAAATAATTATTTTTCATGTCTTTATTATAGAAAATATTCCTACATTTAGTTGACTATCCTACAAAATGTAGGATATAATATAATTTAATGAATATAAATTAATTTATAGGAGAATAGGAATATGTTCAAATTATGCCCGAAATGTCAGTTGAATTATATAACAGATGATGGAGAGTTATGCACGGTGTGTAGACCTATTTTACATACATCGTCGAACAATACAAATTTATCGAATACAAAAAAAACGGTACGAGTAAAAAAAGAGATTCCGCGGAGAAACATTGCTTTCAAATGTACGTATTGCGACGGTGGAAGGGATTTTGGGTATATCGGTTTTTGCGGTGCGTGTTCGCCGGTAAACATAAAACACAACATAGAGAGCGGGCGAGTACTTTGTTCGGCTTCAGATAATCGTTGCGGAAGATTCTTAAAAGGCGAAATGAGTTATGAAGAATTGAAAAAGTTCGACGATCTTTGTTACGAGAGTAATGTTTTCAGACTGTGGCAGTTTGGCGCGGGCGGCGTGATAAAAGGTAAAAATAAAGGTAAGCCAAACAGACTTTTAGGTGTAAAAAGGAACAGTCTTTGTGTATTTACCACGAAGAAGCCTTTTTCTTCTTCTCTTAACAGAATTGTTTTTGCCGTATCTATTGTGGCAGGATCGATTGAAGGAGGAGAATATGAAGCAGGTCTTGTAAAATCACATGAAAATATCGCCTTATGTTAACTGATGAACAGGCAGATAAGGTTTGCTTTTGGGATTATTATCAAAACAATTCCGAAAAAAAAGATAAATTTTGGGGTACGGGATTATACAGATATATAAGCGATGAAGTCGCTATTGCGATCTTGCGCGCGATTGTAGAAGTCAAAAAGGGAGCCGTAGATGAGGCTCTTGCCGAAGAAATGCTTGAGTATTACTTGCGAGAAAATAATTTGCTATGAAAATCATTTGGTAAATTTGAAGGACGGCGACGAAAAGGCGGGAGCCTTGAAAGGCTCCCGCCGAAAAGCGTTCGTTTGATATTGACGATTTTTGATTCTATCTTCTTCCGCCGGGGCCGAAGTTATTGCCGCCCATTCCGGGACCGCCCATTCCGCCTGGCATTCCGCTGTTCGTGGAGCCGACGGTGGAAATGATACCCGACACGGTGAAACTGCCTATTTGGGAAGTTCCGCCGTAAACGGTGTAGGTAGAGCCTTTTTCCATTTCGGGGCAACTGATGATTATGCTTTGGCATTGTTTTTTAGTGGTTACCGACATAAGTTCTTCACCCGACGAATCTTTCAACGAAACGGTTGTGTTGGCGGCAACCGCGCTGCTCGTCGCTACCGATACGACGTATTGCTTGGAGTTTGTCGAAGGCGTTTCCACCATTCCGAGGCTGCCGGTGGCGAAAAAGTATCCGCCGTTTACCAGAACGCCTTTGTCTGCGTCGAGCGCTGCGTTGTCTCCGCTCGTGGGGCCGTGAACGACTACTATGCCGCCTTCTATCTGAATGTTGCCGTTGGAGTCGATGCCGTCGCCGTCCGCGATGACCACGATATACCCGCCGGTTATTATTATGTGTTCGGTCACGGATGCATAGTCCGAAGCGGCGTTGATGCCGTCGTCGGTGGCGTAAAGATTTATATTACCCCCGTTTATCTCAACGTAACCGCCTTCTATGCCTTCGTAAGAAGTGGTTATGGTTATATCGCCGCCGTTGATTTTGGTGAGGTAGTCGGAAGATATTCCGTCGTCGCTCGTGGCGATGGTGAAGGTACCGCCGTTTATAGTAACGTTGCCGCTGTTGGCGTGGATAGCGTCGTCGGTGGAGTTGATGGTAAACGTTCCGTTTTCGATAAGGATATAGTAATCTCCGTCGGTCACGGTCACTTCGTTGCCGTCGTCGTCGGTATATTCTATCTCGCCTGCCTTAATGCCCTTGCAACCCTGGGCGAGGGCGTAATAACCGCTCGGCGATCTCACTTCGTCGGAAGCCATCTTCTTATAAGTCGAGCCGCTCTTTTGCCAACGGTAATCGTCGTCTTCAAGTTCGTAAGTCGATTTTTCCGAGTAGGAAACGAATTTACCCGTAGCGGTGATATTATACGTTCCGCCGTTGACGTAAACGAAGGTGTCCGCCTGAATGCCGTCGCCGTCGGTCGCGGAGGTGTAATCCACGTTTACGAGGGAAACAAATCCGTCGTCGAGGGTGAATTCCGTGGCTTCGGTCTCTGCCTGAATGCCGTCTTTACCTGCCGATCTAACGGTTATTTTGCAGTCCTTTGCAACTACGTAAAGGGCGGTTAATCCGTGATTTACGGCACTTACTTCAATTTCCGCGTCAACTATTTGCAGCGCGGCGGACGCTTTTATCGCGGATTTGCTTTCGCTTTTCACAACGAGTTTGCCTTTGCCGTTTATCGATAGGTTGCCCTTGATATGAACGGCGTTCACGTCGTCGCCGGCGTTCGAAATAACGTTGGTCGTGCCTTCCACGAGAGTGATAACGCATTCGTTCAATTTGTTGTCGCTGTAAAGCGCCTTGCCGTCCGAGCAGGAAATGTTCGCGCCGTTCAGGTAGAGGTGAACGGAACCTTTCTTCGCCACGGTTATCTGAACGCCGTTCGGGTAATCACCGCTCAGAACGTAATCGCCTTCTTCGGATATTACCAGCGGGCCTTCCGCCGCGGCTTCCGCGTCGGCGGCACCGGAAGTTGAAGTGTCGCCCGAAAGCGTTTCGAGATCGACGTTCGCCGCTTCGGTAACGGCGGATTCTTCGGCAGTGGTTTCCACCGCGTTCGCCGTTTCGCCCGTGCCGCCTCCGCCGAGGTAGTCGCCGGGGTTCGTGAACGAATCGCCGTAGCCGGAAGCGCCGGAGTTTTTGGAATTAGCGCAACCCGCAACGGCAAGTGCCAGCGCGGTTACGAGAGAAACGAACAATAATTTAAGTTTGCCTTTCATTTTTATGTCCTCCTTTTTTTGGGCGGGAAATGTTCCTCGCCTTTATTTTTGCGTTCATTATAGCCCGCAAAACTTAAACGAAACTGAAATTTACCGTAAAAATCAATAAAATTTTTTATATTTTGCCGAAGCGTTTTTTCGCTTGACAATCGCCCCGCGGAAAAGTATCATAAATTATAAATACGGAGATCGGAGCGTATAATATAATGAAAAAGTATCTCGCGGCGGCGGTTATGTTCGCCGTATTCGAAGCGGTGGCGGTAACGCTGTGGCTCGTGAAGGACAACGTTTTTTATCTTTTCAATTTCACCTATATAGGCGGGTGCATAGCCGTAGGACTGGCGCTGTTCGCCGCGGGCAAGAGGTTTGCGCGGCATTTCGTTCAGTTTGCCGTTGGAACTTATATGCTCGTGTATCTCGGCATAATAAGCCGTGAAAATATGCAGATAGAGGGGTTTTGGTATTATTTGTTCCTCGGCGTGTTCGAGGCTGCCACCATTCATTATGCCGTGGCGAAGATCTTCGGCCCGCTTATTTTCGGCAGGGGATGGTGCGGCTACGCTTGTTGGACGGCGATGATCCTCGACCTGTTGCCATATAAACGCCCGAACGGCCCGAGGAAGAAACTCGGTTTTATAAGATATATAACCTTCGCGTTGTCCCTCGCGCTCGTCGGCGGGCTGTTCCTCGCGAAGGTTTCCGATATGGAAACGATGATGTTTTATATCTTCCTTGCGGGGAACGTTCTCTACTACGCCGTCGGTATAATTTTCGCCTTTATCTTCAAGGATAACCGCGCCTTCTGCAAATATTTTTGCCCCGTTTCGGTGTTTATGAAACCCGCGAGTTATCTTTCTCTCCTGCGGGTGCATTGTGATGAAACCAAGTGCGTTTCCTGCGGGAAGTGCCTTAAAGTATGCCCGATGAACGTAGAGGTGAACAGGGAGGCCCGCCGCCGCAAAAACGCCACGGAATGTATTTTATGTTACGAATGCAAAAAGGAGTGCCCGGTAAAGGCGCTTAAGTAATAAAAATTTTGTCGAATTAAATTTTTTTTGTTAAAACGCTTGACAATCGTCGAAAAATGCGTATAATAGATTGTGTACAATCGAATTGTGTAAAATCAAATTAAGGAGATATAATTATGACCATCTATGATTTCATCGTTAAGGACGCGAAAGGCAACGACGTGAATTTGGCCGACTACAGAGGGAAGGTCCTTCTCGTAGTCAACACCGCCACGGGTTGCGGTTTTACCCCGCAGTACGACGGATTGCAGGATCTTTACGAAAAATATGCCGAAAAGGGGCTTGAGATACTCGATTTTCCCTGCAATCAATTCGGGCACCAGGCGCCCGGCACGGAAGACGAAATAGTTTCTTTCTGCCAAAGCCGTTACGGGGTAACTTTTAAGCAGTTTGCGAAGATAGAGGTGAACGGCGAGAACGAGGCTCCGCTCTACACCTACCTTAAATCGCAGAAAAAGGGGGTTTTCGGCTCCAACATAAAATGGAACTTCACAAAATTCCTCGTTGACAGAGAGGGGAACGTAAAGGAGCGTTACGCCCCGACCACCACACCCGAAAAGATAGAAAAAGACGTAGAGGCGTTGCTCTGATATGGATTACGTTTACGAAACGAGCGGCGTATGCTCTATGGAAATACGCTTTCACCTCAAGGATAACGTTGTCACGAATATAAGTTTTCTCGGCGGGTGCAACGGAAACTTAAAGGCCATTTCGAAATTGCTCGAAGGGTTCACTGTAGAGGAAATAGAAAGTAAACTTCTCGGCAACACCTGCGGCCGTAGGCCCACTTCCTGCGCCGATCAATTAGCCCGCGCCGTCCGTCAGGCTTACGACGGCAAATTGAACCCCGTGGCATAAAACAGGCGATTTTGCGCGAAACAGGGGGTTTTTACAAAAAGGAATCTTATGGAAAGAGAAAAGAAGATAGTACAAACGAGCGTTCTCGGCATCGCGGTAAACCTCGTTTTGGTAGCCTTCAAGGCGGCGGTGGGGTTCATTGCGAACTCCATTTCCGTTATTCTGGACGCGGTAAACAATTTAAGCGACGCGCTCTCGTCGGTCATAACCATAATAGGCACGAAACTCGCGGGGAAAAAGCCGGATAAAAAGCACCCTTACGGGCACGGCAGAATAGAATATATAACGTCGGTGATAATTTCGGTCATCATACTTATCGCCGGCGTCACCGCCATGAAGGAATCCGTCGAGAAGATAATTTCCAAAGATCAGGCGTCGTATTCTTATATTTCGCTAATAATAATCGCCGTCGCCGTGGCGGTGAAGTTCTTCTTCGGCAGATACGTCAAAAAAATAGGCAAAAGCATAAATTCGCAGGCGCTTGTGGCTTCCGGCTCGGACGCGCTTATGGATTCCATACTCTCGCTCGCAACTCTCGTCGCCGCCGCCGTGAATTTTATCTGGGGCATAGGCGTAGAGGGGATACTCGGCGCGGTCATCTCGCTCATCATACTGAAAGCGGGCTTCGATATTCTTATCGAAACGCTCAACAGCATAATAGGCATCCGCGCGGACAAGGAACTGACCGACGCGCTGAAGGAAAAAATTTGTTCCTACAAAGAAGTTTACGGCGTTTACGATCTCACCCTGCACAATTACGGCCCCACGAAGATAATCGGCTCCGTCCACATAGAGGTGGACGACGATATGACCGCCAAACAGATACATAAACTCTCGAGGGAAATTTCTACCGACGTGTTCATGTCATTCGGTATAATTCTAACCGTAGGCGTTTACGCGCGGGAAACTTCTTCGGGCGAAAAGAACGCGATAAAGCGTGATTTAGAGGACTTATTGAAAAATTACCCCGAAGTTTTGCAGATGCACGGGTTCTATCTTGACGATGGCGCAAAAACCGTCACCTTCGACCTCGTGACCGACTTCAAAGCGAACGCCGAGGAAATAAGGGATAAGGTGGTGGCGGAGATCTCGGCAAAGTATCCCGAATACCGCTTTTTCGTGGTGTTGGATTCGGATTTCAGCGACTGACGGCGTCGAAGCACGGCTATTTCAAAATCTCCGCGGAAACCCTGTTTGCTTTTGGGAAAATGAAGGGTGAAGAATGAATGATGAAAAATGCAATTTGTCGTTCTGAACGGAGCGTAGCGGAGTGAAGAATCTCTGTGTTATTACGGAAAAATTTTTTTCGTCATCTCGACCAAGCGACAGCGCGTGGAGAGATCCGGAAAATATTGCAGAAACAGCCGGATTTCTCCGCTCCGCCTTACGGCTACGGTCGAAATGACGGAGTATAACACGGCTATTTCAAAATCTCCGCGGAAGCCCCGTTTGCAACGCGATAAGTTGCCGCCCCTGTGTAAGGGGAGGTGTCAGTCCGTAAGGGCTGACGGAGGGGCTGTCTTATATCCTCCCGACAGGCATTCGCCTGCCACCCTCCTTTAGTTCGGTGCGCCTCGTCGAAACGCGGCCGCTCGGCAGCGGGCGGCACAGCAAAAATAAAACAATCGGAATATAAAAGAACTATGGATGAAAAAAATTACGAAGTATTGAAACTTGAAAATCAACTGTGTTTTCCGCTTTACGCCGCCGCGCGCGAAACGGTCAGACTCTATCGCCCTTTTCTTGACGAACTGAACCTTACCTACACGCAATACATAGCGCTTATGGTGCTGTGGGAAGAAGGCGCGGTTTCCGTAAAGGAATTAGGCGATAAACTCTATCTCGATTCCGGCACTTTAACTCCGCTTCTTAAAAGTATGGAGAGCAAGGGGCTTGTAAAGAGGGCGCGTTCCGAAAAGGACGAACGCCGCCTTATCGTAACCCTCACCGAAGAGGGTGAAAGGCTCAAAGAAAAGGCGGTGGAAGTTCCGCTCAAAATTGCCGGGTGCTTCGATCTCAGCGAGGAAGAGGCGGCGTTTCTCTATATAATTTTGCGAAAAATGTTGAATAACTCCGGAAAAAGATGACCGAAAAATTTCCGTCTTTATATAAAAAAGGATTGCCTTGCGGATTTTTTTGTGTTATAATATGTGAGCATAAAAAATACGGAAAGTCCTTTTCTTTCATCGCGGCTTTTCAAATTCAAGGTTCGATAAAAGTAAAATTCAGCGTTCGTACCACTGCTTTTGTCGGCGGTAGGCGCTGTTTTTTATAGAAAAATTTTTTTATAAAGGAGTAACATTATGACAAAGAAACTTTTGTTGGCTATCGTTTCTCTCTGCCTCGTAGTGTGCCTCGTGTTATCGTTCGGCGCCTGCAAGAAGAAGAATAAAGACAATAGTTCGACATCTACTGTAGAAGAAGAATCTATCGGTTCTTCGGATAGCGGCTCCGGAAATTCTTCCGGCGGCAACGAGACCGTTGAACTCACCCCTGCTCAGCAGAAGGAAAAGATCGCCGAAAGCGTTACCAACTTCACCCTTGCGGAAGTTTTGCAAAGCGTAAGCCTTCCCGAAGGATACGGCGAGGAACTTTCGAACGCGGTTGACGAGATAAACGCTTTTATTTCAAACGTTTTTACTTACGGCAAGAAGTACACCGTTGAAGTTTCGCACCAGGAGAGCGGCGAAAAAGAACACAAAGACAGTGCCGTTTCTCTCGCTTTGGGCAACGGACAAGTAGCGTTAAAGACTTTCGGTTATGAAAAGTACGAAGGTGACGATCCCGAATTGAAAGGCAGCGACGTGGAAGAAGAAGGATTTAACGGTTACCTTGTAAACAAGGGGGAGATATTTATTTCGTGCCCGGCGGCGAAGTTGACGCGGCTTCTTACGCGCTCAATATCGCCGAAACCGTC
>JAFTDZ010000038.1 GCA_017453885.1 Clostridia bacterium | reverse complement strand
ATTTTGTAAAGCCTGCCCTTTTTCAGGTATTTTTTTACCGCAAGGTACACGGCGTAATTGTCGTAAAAGGCGAAGTGGTTGCAGGCGAGTATCGCCCCGCTTGTTTTAAGCACTTCGAGATTTTTTCCCCCCTCGATCCGCTCCACGGTGAAATAACCTTTTTTGATAAGTCCTTCAAAAAAACGATAACCTGCGAAATAGGCTACTTTCGTAAAAATTTTAGAGGATAATTTTTCACCGAGATAATCTACTTTTTCAGGATCGAGGGGCAACGTAGGGGGGTCGTTTTCAACGTCCTCGTCAAATCTTCGCTGCCGTTCGAATTTCTCCAGCCTGTAATATATCGCCCGCCTTTCGGGGGAGAGGGCGTTCAGTATCCGTATGCGCCTGTCGTCCTCGGCGCCGAAAAGCGAATAGTAATTGCAATCGCTCTCCGCTTCCTTTTCTGCCATGGAAACAAGCCGCTTTTCGCATTCCGCGTCCTTTATCTTTTTCTCGTCCGTGTAAGTTATAAGTTCCGCTTTCGCGTCGTCGTAGTAGTCGGTCTTCTCCGCGTACCGCCAGAAGTATTCCTCGTATAAAACGCCCGCGTGGTGCCAGGGCTTTCGCGTAAGATTATAATGTATCAACTTCGGTTTTTCGGTCGGCGTTTTATCGGGCACGGGCATATCGTTCCACTCGCCGCCGAGGTACAGAACTCTGTTTTTGCAGAGAACGTTAAGGTAATCCTGATCCTGCGCCACCTTGAATTTGTATTTTTTAAGCAGGTGGTTGAACCTTCCGAAAAAGTCCTCTTCGCGGAATTTTTTCAGGTTCATGAGCAGTACTCCGGCATTGAAGTATCTTTCCGGCTCTATGCCGAGCGCCTTTTTTACATACCGGCGGAAGGGTTCCACGCCCTGAACGGTCTCGTCCGTCACCGCACCGACAAGGTTATCCCCGAGGTCATAAGCGAACAGTTCGCTTATATCCCCGTTCAATATTATATCGCTGTCCAGATACAGCGCCTTGTCGTATTCGGGGAATAATTCGGAAATAAATATTCTGTAATAGGTGGTGAAGGTGTAATAATCCCTCAAATGCAATCCGTCGGCAAGGTCGTTTAGTTTTTCGCTCACGTCAACGAATTTTATCGAAAAATTCCCGTCGCTCATCCGTTCTATCCGCCTCGCCGTCCTGTCGGAGATCCCCGTGTGAAGTACGTGTATCCCGTAAGAATAATTTTCCGAGGCGTTATCCTTCAGCGAGCGCAGTGCTATCGCAAGATACGGCGCGTAATTTTCGTCCGTCGCAAAAAAAACAGGTATCATGCAGTATTCCTCCGTGAATTATGAATACATTTTATTCGTTTTCCCGAAGATTTACAAGAGAATTGCCCGCATTTCGATTATAATGTTTCAAACCTGATAAGAGAGGCAATTTCTCTTTGAAAGAGAATTTTGAAAAATCTACTCTCACCGCGTGAGAATTGCTTGTTTTTTTGCGTTATAGGTGATATAATTTGGCTATGGAGTTGAGGGAAACGCTTGCTTCCAACCTTTTAACGCTCCGCAAAGCGCGCGGGCTCACGCAGTTGGAACTTGCCGAACAACTTAATTATTCGGATAAATCCGTATCCAAATGGGAACGGGGCGACGCCGTGCCGGACGTTGAAGTTCTCGCCCGTGTTGCGGATTTTTACGGCGTTACGGTCGATTATCTGATTCGCGAACACGGAGAGGGTGAAGTTCCGCCCCCGCCGGACAACAAGCGAAAAAGGCGGCTTAACGGCAATCGCCTTATAATAACCCTGCTCGCAACGTCGTCCGTGTGGATAATTTCCACCATAATTTATGTTCAGTTGCTCATATGGAAAGACGTAAATTTCTGGATGGCTTTCCTGTGGTCTGTGCCCGCATCCTGCGTCATACTTATAATATTCAAGGCGATATGGGGAAGGAAAAGATATTCGGTTATACTCGTTTCGGTCTTTCTTTGGTCGCTCCTCACCTGCATATACCTTCAGGCGATAAGGTACAACGTGTGGTCTATATACTTCATAGGCGTACCTCTGCAAATTTCAATAATACTCTCCGCAAGTTTCAAGAGAAGAAAAAAATAAAAAACGTTGAAAAAAGTACGTTAAAACGGTTGAGTTTTTTTTCAAAAAGTTATACAATATAAAAGGCTCGGGGGTATGGCTCAGTTGGTAGAGCGATGCGTTCGCAACGCATAGGCCAGGGGTTCGAATCCCCTTATCTCCACCAAAACAAGATAAAGTCTGTATTATACAGGCTTTTTCTTTTGTTTATTGACTTGAAAGTGTTGAAAAATTAACTTGAAATTAAGTTTTGGGGAATGATTGGGGAATAAACACTCCCCAAAACACCCCTTTTCTTGCCGATAAGAGCGAAAAAAAGACGAGTAGATACCCGTCTTTAATGATTACTTATATCGGCTAAAATGTTATTTTTCTTGCTTCTTTCTTTTGGAATTTCATATCGAAGTGCGTATATATTTTAGCGGAAGTATCCGAGCCTATCGTGTGTCCCGTCCAGTAATTTACAAGTTCGGGTAACACGCCCTGTTCTTTGCATTTAGACGTAAAGGTGTGACGTAACGATTTTATCTGAATTCCGGTATTATTTGACCAAAGAAATTTAGTCAGTTTCTTTTCGGTAACGAGTTTTGCATTCTGAATTTCAGCTTTCATAGAATATAACGTAGGGAAGATGGGCAACGTCCTGATTTTATCCTTTTGGTAAGATTTCAGTTTGGCGTTTTGTAAGGTGAACGTTCCGTCTTTCCAGTCAAATTCGATGGATTTGAGTTCCGTCGGTCTTGCACCCGTATAAAGGTAAAGTTTTACCGTGGTTTCGTATTCCGTACCTTTAATTGAGTTCAATAGAGTATATTCCTGTTCTCTCGTCAGTCTTGTACCGTTCTCGCGCTCGTGCTTTTTAATGATGATTACGTCCATGGGGGAATGTTCAAGCAAACCGTTTGCAATGGCGTATTTGAACATACCGTTAAAAATAGTCCGTACATCCTCGGCTACCCTTGGTGTAACAGAATCAAAGATTTTCTGAATAACCGGAGCGGTAAGATTTTTTAGCGTGTAGTTTTTAAGCACGGGTGCCATATGTTTTCTGTACTTATTAAAAAACGATTGCAGGGATACTTCTTTCATTTGCCTGGCTTTAATATTTTTTAACCAGTATTCGCAGAATTCGGCAGCGTTTTTGCTATTACTTTTTCCTTGGACAGAAATAGTTTCCGTTGAGAAATTAGACAAGAATTCTCTTGCCTTATTTTTAGCGCCGGTAATGGTTTTGTGAGAAAACGATTTGTCGATGCCGTTTTTACGGTAACGTATCTCGTATACTCCCAAGTGGTAACGAATGTAACAATCTCTCAAAGTCGGCATTGATTTGATCTCCTTATGTGTGAATTTTAAGGAGCCATCGGGTTCGGAAGTTTCTTTAACGGAAGGTTTAACGGCTTGCTTTTTCAGAATTTCGTTGCACAACAAAGCCTGCTCGTTTATTGTTTTGAGCAGTTGAACAACGTATTCGTTTTCGAAAAATGATTTT
>JAFTDZ010000295.1 GCA_017453885.1 Clostridia bacterium | reverse complement strand
TTGCGTTTGTTTATTCGTTCGGCGCCATAGCCAAGTGGTAAGGCACAGCTCTGCAAAAGCTCTATTCCCCGGTTCAAATCCGGGTGGCGCCTCCAAAAAATGCCGAAGTGGCGGAATAGGCAGACGCAAGGGACTTAAAATCCCTCGGTGTAACAACCGTACCGGTTCAAGTCCGGTCTCCGGCACCAGGGCGGGCTTTGCTGAGCGCAAAGCCCGGTTAAAGTAGCCGGAGCCCTCAGAATGAAATAACGTAGCGTTCCGCGTTAAACGCTTCACTCACCG
Organism: Clostridia bacterium; assembly: GCA_017453885.1. Taxonomy (GTDB): domain Bacteria; phylum Bacillota; class Clostridia; order Christensenellales; family Borkfalkiaceae; genus RGIG3732. The sequence continues at coordinate 6,079 of JAFTDZ010000295.1, read as the reverse complement.
CAAGGCGGACAAGTCCGGTCTCCGGTACCAGGGCGGGCTTTGCTGAGCGCAAAGCCCGTTTAACATTTAAGAATAAAGCCCGTTTAGCATATAAAAGGATTTCCGGTATTTGCTTTACGAAAAATTTTTTCACAAATTTCAAAAAATGTGTCACACTTTCTCTGTTTTCGCAGTCTATATAGCGTAAGCCTTTCGGGGCAATAAAAAAGCGGCTTTGCCGCGGGGAGTAAATTATGAAGTTATTCAAGAAGTTTTTGGCGTTTTTAATTTCGCTTTGCGTTATCGTTTCTCTCGCGTCGTGCGCGGGCGGATATACGATGGACGAAGGCGGTTTCGGTGCGGATATTGTCGGCGAAATTCCCGGCGGAGGGTACGCGCCGAGTTTAGAAGGCTACGAAGGCGGCGTAATATCCAAAATCGAAGGCGACGCCGTTACCGGCGGCGAGCCCGTGGAGCCTGCCGAAGGCGCGGGCAAAGATACTTCGGAAAACGGGCAGGTCAAACCGGCGGGGCTTATAACCGCCGCCGCTTGGAACGACAACACGTATTATTCCTTCTGGCAGTCGCTGTTCGTTAAGGGGCAGGAAGGCGAAGAGGACGGAAAATTCCTTAATTTTTATGAAAAAAACAGGTGGGGTTTCGATTCTACCCAACGGGTGAAAATAACCGTAAGATCAAATGAAAATCCCGTTTGCGGTGCGGCTGTGGTATTTGCCGACGACGAGGGTGAGGAACGTTTTGCCGCAAAGACCGGAGCGGACGGCGTTGCGTATCTTTTCCCCGAAACTTCGAAGGGTAAAATAACCGTAAAGAGCGGAGAATATACCGAAACCGTAGAATACGACGGAGAGGATAACGACCTCGAAGTTGCGCTCGGCGGAGCGGAAACCAAGAGAAATACCATAAAATTGATGTTCGTGGTTGACGTTACCGGATCCATGGGCGACGAACTTACTTATCTTCAGACCGAACTCGACGACGTTATAAAGAGGATAGCCGCCTTTGACGACCAGACGCGCATCGACCTCGCCTTGCTGTTTTACCGCGACGACGGAGATACCGAAAAGTTCGCGTATTTCGATTTTACCTGCGTCAATACCGAAGAAGGGCTTGAATATCAGTTGAAAAACCTTCGCAAGCAACGCGTAGAAGGCGGCGGCGATTATCCCGAGGCAGTTGACGAGGCTCTCGAAATGGCGATGGGAAAGGAATGGGGAGAAGATACTTCCACAAAACTTATTTTCCACGTTCTCGACGCGCCGCCTCACTCCAACAGAGGTCCGCAGGATAATTACGAACAGCGTTTTGAAAAAGCGGTGAGAAAAGCGGCGGCAACGGGCATAAGGATCTGCCCTGTTATTTGCAGCGGAGCCGATACCCTTTGCGAATACCTTATGCGTCAGGCGGCTATATACACTGCGGGTACGTTTGTGTTCGTGACGGACGATTCCGGCATAGGTTTACCGCATCACGATCCGGAACTTCCCAACGTGGTTGTGGAAAAACTCAACGACCTTATCGTCAGACTTATAAAGGGGTACCACAGCGGAGAGTTCGAAGCGCCCGTCAGTTGGAAAGAATAAAAAAGCGCGTTTACGCGGGGCGATTTTACGTCGCCCCGCTTTTATGAAAAAAATTATAAAAAAATTAAAAATTCTCTGTTAAAACGTTTGCTTTTTTTCATAAAGTTTGATAGAATATATAAGCAATTCGATGGGAGCATAGCTCAGTTGGGAGAGCATCTGCCTTACAAGCAGGGGGTCATAGGTTCGAGCCCTATTGTTCCCACCAAGAATATGCGGGAATGGCTCAGTGGTAGAGCGTTGCCTTGCCAAGGCAAATGTCGCGGGTCCGAATCCCGTTTCCCGCTCCATAAAAAAAGATAGGTCAAGGACCTGTCTTTTTTTATGGAAAGAGACGGAGATTTGGAGACAAATTCCCCGAATTTGGTCCGCATACCGCTTGCGGTATCCTGCCGAGGGCTCCCCGAATAGGGGAAACGGCAGTCTCCCGTTTTCCGCTAATAACGGCAAAGTCAAGGACCTGTCTTTTTTTATGGAAAGAGACGGAGATTTGGAGACAAATTCCCTGAATTTGGTCCGCATATTTACTTTTTTGAAGGTTTACATGTTTTATTTTTATTTGTGATTTTGCAAAGTAACTTTTTTCGTGTTATAAACCGCTTGATTATAATTTATAAATATGATATACTTATTATGCCAAACAAATTTCATAAGTAAACGTGGGGATATTTTTTCATTGAAGAAATAGTATCTTCTTTTGTTGTTCGCAACAACTGCGTGATTCGGTAAAATCGCAAATTCCATCAAGTTGTTGTGAAGGATATCCTTTCGTGTACTTGAAATTTGTTTGGCGACAATCGGGGTTTGCGGTTTTCGGTGCGTTGACTTCGGTTGGCGCACTTTTTTCTTGGAGGATAAAATTATGGACTACGAAATGAAGCGAAAATTTGTAAAGAGCGATAAAAGTTTGGGATTTATGCGAATCCTTCTTTTAGTTGCTACGATTTTATTGATAATCGGCTGTTGGGTTGTCGCAATTATATTTTGGACAAATTCAACCTATTACGGCAGATACGGTTCATCATATACAGATGGGGCTATGGTAGGATACGGCTTTTTAATTGCAATAGGCGGAACGCTTTTATGTATTTTGTCTTATTATATTTCAATGTTTTTTGTTTGGCTTGCGTTTGACGTTAAAGTAATAAGGACCGTTTCAACAAATTGCGAATATTCGGGTTCGCTTAAAAAGTTTGCGAAACCGATAGCGATAGAAACATTGGATGAAGAAACGTGGCATAAAGTTTCAAACTCGACAGTTGATAACGATTCTGACAAATAAAAAATATTAAAGATAACGACCGAAATTTTTCGATTGAAAGTCGTTCACCGAAAATCTTTATATCAACTTTACATACCAACAAAATTTTTGCAAAGAAAACTTGTCAAAATGCTTGACAAGTTTTTTTTGCATATGGTATATTATTATTGCCAACAAAACTTGGCAATAATAAATAAAGGAGAACTTACTATGGAAAGAGAAGAAATTCTTGCGAAAGCGCAGAAGGAAAACAAAGGGCTGGATACCGCCGATCTCGACGCGCAGCGGAAAGGCGCTTATATCGCTTATTTCGTCGGCGTTATATTTATCATAATCGCCGATATAATCAACGGTATTATCTTCAAAAATGTAAATCACGGACCGAACGCCGCCGTCTGTGCGATGGCTTTCACGGCGTTTATAACAAAATATTTTTACCTGAAGAAAAAGCACGAACTTATCGTGGCTTTATGCTATCTTGCGGTTACTTTGCTGTTTACGGTTCTGTGGATATTACAACTTTGCGGAGTGATTTGATATGGATGAAAAACTCGTACTTCGCAACCGCCTGGCGGAAATAAGAAAAGAGAAGGGGCTTTCTCAACAGCAACTCGCTGCGATGGTCGGCGTTTCGAGGAATACCGTCAGCGCTATCGAAACCGGCGCGTTCAACCCTACGGCGAAACTCGCGCTCCTGCTCTGCGTCGCGCTCGACAAAAAGTTTGAAGAAATATTTTATTTTTAGAAAGAAAACCGAAACGTCGTATCGTTTCGGCGTATGGGGTGAGGTATATTAAACCTCAGGGTATATCGTCTTCGGGAAGGGTGAATAGATTGTCGATCTGCCTTGCTGTTTTTCTTTGCCGTATTGATCGATGAAATAAGTATGCGGCGGATCTCTCCGCATTTGTGGTAAAGCGATAAAACGTTGTCGGTTTGAACGATTTCGGCTTTCTGTAACAATTCAAGCCAGTATTCGGTTTCGTAGCATTCTTTCAGGGCGATTTGAAGTTTCGAGATGAAATCCGGTTTGCTTTGAGCATAGTTTGCCTCTCTGATATTTGCTCCGATAGAAGTCGCAGAACGTTCCAATTGATTAACGAGAGAATAATGTCTCTTGATTTCATCGCACAATTTAAGTACATCGACAGCGAAATTCATTGATAGAACAGAGAGTTTGTTGTCCGGCATATTTACCTCAAAAAAACATGTATTTTCAATAAAGTGAAATCTCGCTTGACGCGAGGTGAAATCAAACGCTGACGCGTTGGTTATATCGTTTCGCTTTGCTCACAGTGAAATTAAATCCGTCTTATCCACGCGAAGAGAGGATTTCATCCCGAAGGGATTTCACCCGCATATAGCGGATTTCGTCCGTCCGACAGGACGGATTTAGTTGAAACAGCCGTGATTTGCTAAACAAATCACGGCTGTTTCGTGGTGGGCAGGGGTGGAGGCGCTCCGCCGCAAAGCGTGCTCGCGGGCGTTCGTCGCTTACGCTCCTCGGCTACGAACCACCTTCGGTGGTCCTTATCTCCCATAACACATAACAAAAAACACTCACTCGTAAGAGTAAGCGTTTTTTGTGGTGGGCAGGGGTGGATTCGGACCACCGAAGTCAGTGACGGCAGATTTACAGTCTGCTCCCTTTGGCCGCTCGGGAACCTGCCCGTAAAATGGAGCTGGCGAATGGAATCGAACCCTCAACCTGCTGATTACAAATCAGCTGCTCTGCCTATTGAGCTACGCCAGCGTGCGTTTCGGGTGATAAAAATGGTGCCTCGGGGCGGAATCGAACCACCGACACGGGGATTTTCAGTCCCCTGCTCTACCTACTGAGCTACCGAGGCATCTTCACCCCGTGTGGGGGAGAATGGCGACCTGGAAGGGGCTCGAACCCTCGACCTCTAGCGTGACAGGCTAGCGTTCTAACCATCTGAACTACCAGGCCATAATAAAATAAAAATGTTGGTGGGCCTTCACGGACTCGAACCGCGGACCAATCGGTTATGAGCCGACCGCTCTGACCAACTGAGCTAAAGGCCCGTAATCGGTAAGCGTATTGTGGTCGGGGTGAAGAGACTCGAACTCCCGGCCCCATGGTCCCAAACCACGTGCGCTACCAAACTGCGCTACACCCCGATGGATTTTACTGCGAAAGCAGTTAAACCTCAATCACAATGCCTATATAATATAACAGAATTCCAAAAATATTGCAACTGTTTTTCGGTACTTTTTCTAAAATTTTAATAAAAATTTTTCAGAAGTTTTTGATATGGCGAAATAAGGCGCTTTCGACAAATTTTCGCACGGCTCGCCCGTTATTTTCAAAATCTTCTTCGGCGGTTTTGCTAAAATGTAATGCGTTACTCAATTAAGCGAAGGTTTGTTATGGAAATAAAATTCAAAAACGTATCCGGTAAACTTTACGTATATCTTTACGGCGAACTCGACGAGTACACGTCCCGTTCCATTCGCGGTCTGCTCGACAACCTGCTCGATCAATACCCGCATAGCAAAGCCGTGGTGTTCAATCTGGCTAATTTGTCTTTTATGGACAGCACGGGGCTCGGCTTTTTGATAGGTCGTTATAAAAAACTGAAAAATTACGGCGTTCCCGCTTACATAGAAAGCCCTACTTACGATATAGAAAAGGTCCTCGATTTAAGCGGAATATACCAGATAATGCCTAAAATATGATCTGTAATAAAGGAAACGAATATGCAAGAAAAAACAAATAAAATGTCATTGAAATTCATAAGCCTTTCGGAAAACGAACCCTTTGCGAGAAGTTGCATACAGGCTTTCTGCCTGCCGCTGAACCCGACTATTTCGGAACTCAACGACGTAAAGACCGCCGTTTCCGAGGCGGTTACCAATTGTATAGTGCACGCTTACCCCGACCGCGCGGGAATAGTTTCCGTCGAGGCGGAGACCGCCGGCAACCGCATACATATAAAAATAACAGACGAAGGCAACGGTATAGAGGACGTGACTAAAGCCGTTGAGCCTTTCTTTACCACCCGCCCCGAGGAGGAGCGTTCGGGAATGGGCTTTACGGTAATGAAGGCTTTTATGGACGACGTAAAGGTCCTTTCCAAACCGGGCGAGGGAACGGTGGTCGAAATGGTCAAATTCTTCTCGTCCGGAAACGATGCCGAAGTCGGTGAACGATGGGGGAACGATGCTTAATCCCGAACAGACTACGGAATATATAAGACAGGCTAAAGCGGGC
>JAFTDZ010000294.1 GCA_017453885.1 Clostridia bacterium | reverse complement strand
CGCTGCCGTAAACGAACTGAACGTGGCGACGGCGTTTTTGAAATACAGCATCTGCATATTTCCGTCATCGGGATCGTACATACTTTTGAGCGAAGGCATCTTTTCGAGCATGACGACCTTCACGGCGCGGTCGTCATCGTTTACGAGTTCGCCCGCCACGCGAAGCCATTTACCCCCCGAAAACGCGCAAATTTCCGCCTTGGGGTTCACGGCAAGTTGCCTGGATACGGGTTTTACTTTCCCCGTCTGGATATAAAGCCTGCCGTTATGTACAAGCGCCGTGCCGAAAGGTCTTACCCTCGGTTGGTCGCCTTCGACCGTGGCGAGATAGTAAACCTGCGCCTCGTCCAAAAAGGCGCTCACCTTTTCAATTCCGTTCATTGACTTTCTCCTTTTTTCGATCAAAGTTGTTCGATAAGATAATTTTCAAGACCTATCTCTTTAATAAGATTGAGATGTCCTTTTACCCAATTAAAGTGATCCTGTTCGTCAACGATGAATTCCTGTATCATGGCTTTGGACACGTAATCGTCGTCAAACAGCGCGAGCGCTTTGCTCATCATAGGAAGCGCCTCGGCGGAATCCTTACAATCGTATTCGAGCATCTCTTTCACGTCGGTGATAACGGGATATGCTTCGAGTTCGACAACAGGCGTTTCACCGAGTTCAATAAGACGGGCGTTCACTTTTTTCGCCTCGTTCCATTCTTCGTCGGATTCTGCCATTATTTTATCGGCAAGTTTGTTAAAGCCGCGCGCTTTGAGAAGTTGCGCGTGAATTGAATGCTGTTGCGAGTTGCCGAACCAACCCTTTGCAAGTAATTTAAGAAATTCGATTTTAGTCATAATTAAATCCTCCTGTATGACAATTTTTTATTTTTATCACGCTTCCCGAAACGGAAAACGATAAATTCGGCATAAAATTTATAGCCTTTACTTTTCCCAGTCGCCCTCGAGCAATTTATAGAGCAGAGTTCTGAAAGTATAAAATTCCTCGTCCGTGAGCCAATGCTCCTCGGCAAGGGTTTTGGGAACTTCCACCGCCCTGTCCTTGAGTTTCCTGCCTTCGCCCGTCAGTTTTATTATGATATTTCTCCTGTCCGCCTCGTCCTTCTCTATCTCAACGTAACCCTTGCGGCGAAGTTTTTTGAGAAGTTCGGTAAGGGTGTTCGCCTTCAGATACAACGCGGCTACAAGGTCCTTTTCGTTTACCGTTTCCCTCTCCCACATCACCATCATCGTTACGTACTGCGTGTAAGTGAGGTCCAACTCCTTCAGAAGCGGTTGATACCTGCGCAGAATTTTGTTTGCCACCGCATACGTAGGAAAACAGATTTGATTTTTGAGCAGTAATAATTCATATTCCTTTTTCATAATTCACCCGCCTATGATAAAATTATATCGCACGCGATATAATTTTGTCAAGTATTTTTTTCAACTTTTTGAAAATACAATTAAAAAAGAATCCCCGTTGAACCACAGAGATCCTTCGCTTTGTTACGCTCCCGTTCATAAGAATATATTTTCCGTCTGATATTGAAAAAACTGAAGCAATACACCAAAAAAGCCGCTCGAACGGCATTCCGTTCGAGCATTAACGCAAAAAACACCTTGTTTTACGATTCCGAAATTACTTTATTTATATATTGAGCGG
>JAFTDZ010000037.1 GCA_017453885.1 Clostridia bacterium | reverse complement strand
GTCTTTGCCGAAAAGACAGGGCTCGCTGTATACGTGAGGGACGAGATAGCGAAAGAATACGTCTCTCTCGGTGACAGGGGATATAAGCCCTACGCGTCTTTGAGCGACAACGAAAAAGACGATCTCGACAAAAGGTTCATAAATTCTCTGAAAAGGTATTGCGGGTACGAGTCTTTCGCAGGAATAGCATTCTGGGACGAACCCGGCTATGACTCCTTCGAAGGGATAGCAAGAGCCAAAAAGGTGTTCGACGGCGTTTGCAAGGATAAGGCTTTTTACGTTAACATGTATCCTTATTATATCACTCCAAAGCAGTATCAGTTCGGATATTTTAACAGCGTAGTATCCGATAAGCCGACAGATCCGCATTTCGATATAGTCGAAGGCGGCAGAAATATCGACAGGTACGAGTTTCTATACGACGAATTTATACGGATAGTCAAGCCCGATTTCTTTTCCTACGACGCTTATCCGTTCCAGACTATCGGAAACGTACAGACATCCGTACACGAAATACTTTGGGAAATGCCGCAATTTTTACACGGGAAAGAAATGGAAAACGGAACGCCGTTTTGGGTGTTTTTACAAGCCGGCGGCAAGTGGGAAGGCAGCGTAAGCACGAGAGTTCCTACTTTTGAAGAAATAAGTCTCGGCGTCGGCGTACCGCTTTTATACGGAGCGAAAGGCTTACAGGTGTTTCCGTATTGTTACCCTAACGATTGGATTTCCGACAACGTTGCAGAAGCCGGATTGATAGATAAAAACGGCGAAAAAACGAGATTTTATTATGATTATGCCAGAATTTTGGGTTATGTCAAGGCAATGCAGAGTTATCTTGTCAAATCCGAATTGAAAGGCATAATAAAATCCGGCGTGTATAAAAACGGCTTGCCGCCTGCGGATAAACTTGCGGAGATAAAGTGGGGCGAGTGTATATTTCAAGGAAATTTGCCGTCGAAATACAATATAGAAATAACTTTCTATAAAGACGTTAAAGAAATAGGCAGCGACACCGAGTGTCTTACGGGATGTCTTGATATAGACGGAAAAGACGGTTATTTTTTAGTTAATAATTCGATTACCGACAATGCCGGATATAAGATTGCGTTTGACAGCAAATTCAGACGTCTTTTGATTAGGGGCGGGTTGGTGACGGAATATTTTACAGACGAAATAAAACTTGAATTGAGAGCGGGCGATTTTGCCCTTATCGTAACCGAGTAGAAAAGGAGAAAAAAGATGAAAAAATCCATATACATTTTAATACTATCGGCGGTTTTATCGCTTTTAACGCTTTGCGCGTGTACTCCCGAGGCGTCCGGCGACACGCCTTCTGCGGATGTTCCGGAGATAAAGTTCTATTTTGAAGAAAAGGAAATCGTTTCCGACAGGATAGAGATGACCTTCGGTCAGGCGATGCGTTCCTATGACTTTACCAAGGGAATAAAGGCGACGGACGGTTCCGGCCGGCTTATTTCGCTCGTCAAATCCGACGACAGTGCTGATTTCGGGAGAAAAACAGGCGAATACAACGTGCGTTACATCGCGCGGGATGCGGCGGGCAACTCTGCAGAAAAAAGCGTCACTTTCGTCGTGACGGCGGGCAATTCCCCCGTGGTCGAAGGCGGCTCGTATACGTTCGACGTGGAAGGTTGCAAGATTCCTTGCGACCTTAAAGGCGAAACGGACGGCTTGCTTTATGGCGACGACGGAGAACTCGTGAATCCCGAAGATTACGGCTTCGACGAGGAGCACCTGATCCTTTCGTTCGGCTACGCTTACGATAATTCCGGTACTCACTCTTTTACGCTCGAAACCGATGAAGGCATAGCGGATTTCGATTTTACGATAGTCGACGACGGAAAGCCGATTTTCGATATAGAGAACTTCGAGGACGGCATTTACGTCGAAGGCGTGGCGCATTGTCCGCTTCCGATGGATAAGAGGCGCGATTCTTCCGGGTATACTTACGAGTATGTTCTTAAAAATTCTTCGGGTGAAGATTGCGAAGTGTCGGAGGAAAACGGGTTGCTTGTCTTTTATACCGCGAACGGCAAACGCATACCATCCGGTGATTACGTTCTCACAGTGACGGCGACGGATGCCGAAAGTCGGAGCGCCGGCATCGAATACGCTTTTGAAATAACCGATCTTTCGGGCCCTGCGTTCAAGAGTTCGGTCATCGGCGCGGTCGACTTCGACCCGGACGAAAATATTACCGAAGTACATTATAACTCCGGTGGTGCCGTCCACACCACTCCTTTCGGCGATGTCGTCTGGGCAGGCTATCTCGCCGCGCAGGACGAGGGTGGTAAGCTTATGCGGTTCGATGTTTGCTTCACCGGTTCCGCAACTTACAACGGGCATATCAATCAAGCCGCGACCTATATATCGCATAAAATTCGCGGCAACAGGGATTTCGTGCGGTTTTACGACGTTAACGGGAACGAGGTCAATTACGGGGATCTTGCGGTAAACGTCTGGTATAAAATGGTTTTCGATATAGACGCGATAGCGAAAGAGTACGGTAAAATGAGTACGGTCGGAATCGCCGGACACTACGGTTCGTCTCTGCGTTTCGGGGCGAACGTGAGCGGCGAGACCATTCGCGTCGGGAACGTGGAATATATCGACAAGCCAAAGGAGACGGAAGCGTTGTTCAAGAGCACGGTAGGCGGCGCCGTAAGTGCATTTTTCGACGAAGAGAACGCGGCTGTCACGCATCTCAACTACAACTCCGGCGGCGCCGTCCACACTACTCCTTTCAGCGACTCCGTCTGGGAGCAGTATCTCGCCGCGCAGGACGAGGGCGGCAAACTTATGCGGTTCGATGTCAAATTTACCGGTTCCGCAACTTATAACGGACATATTCTGAATAACGGAACGATGTCGTATATTTCGAACACGATACGCGGAAACAGCGCATACGTCAGGTTCTACGACGCTGACGGAAACGAAATTGCTTACGAGGCGCTTAAAACCGACGTCTGGTATAAGATGGTATTCGACGTTGCGGCGATAACAGAAGCGTTCGGTAAACAGGATACGAGAGATTTTGTCGGACATAGCGGTTCGTCTTTGCGCTTCGGAGCGAACGTAAGCGGTGAAAACATATACGTTAAGAATGTGGAATTCGTCGATAAAACTTAATGAAGCGTTCCGACTTATTTTAAGGTTATGACTAAAAGAAAGGATATATTTTTAATAGTCATCTGCTGGATGACGTACACCCTGGCACAATTAGGCAGATACAGTTACGGGGCTAACATAACCTTAATAATGGAAAGATTTGCGGTGGGACATGCATATGCATCGCTTCCCGCAACTCTTTTTTTCTTTGCTTACGGAGTCGGGCAGATATTAGTCGGGTTTTTCTGCCACAAATTCAACAGAAGGTTGCTCGTGGCGTTCGCGCTCGCCGTATCGGGCGCGGTCAATCTCTCGATATTTTTCGGCGCACCGTTCATATCGATCAAATATCTCTGGCTTTTGAACGGGTTTGCTCAGGCGAATTTATGGCCGGCAATGGTTTTTATCGTAAAGGAAAACATCTCTGCGGAAAGAATAGAAAAGGCCGGAGTAATTCTTGCTACCGCGTCTACGGGCGGTAGATTTGCCGCGATAGGCGTGTGCGCCGTTTTTGCCATAGACGTCGAAAAGTTCATGTACTGTTTCCTTTCCGCCGGGATCCTGCTTCTGATTATGGCTACTACGTTTTTATTCGCCACGGGAAAGTTGAAAAAGCCCGAACCGGAGAAGGTGCGGGCGAAAGGACGGAAAGATCCCGAACTCAAACCGGATAAAAAAGCGGTGATCTTATTGCTTCTTTTCGGTGAATTTTCGCTTGCCTGCTATGCGATTTCGGGCGGGCTCCAATCGTGGGTGCCGGTAATTTTAAAAGACAGTTACGGGCTGTCCGACGCATTTTCGATCTTCATGTCCGTAATGTTGCCTCTGTTCACTTTAACATCCGCGGTGATCACGCCTTTTCTTCACCGGAAATTGAAGAACTACGTCCTGATTTCGTTTTTGTCTTTTGTTTTCGGGGCGGCGATGATAACGGGCGTAATGTTGTTTCTTGGCGTGCATTGGCTCTTGGTGACGGTAATGTTTACCGCAGAAGCGGTAACCATGGGGATTATCGCGAACGCCACGACCGTCAATGTCCCCTTGACATTTAACGGCAAATTTAACGCCGGCTTTCTGGCGGGTTTTTTGAACGGTGCATGCTATGTCGGCGCGGCGATAGCGACATACGTTCTCGGAAACATCGCCGACGAGAGTGGCTGGAACGACGCGTTTATTCTTCTCATCGCGATAGCGGCGGTTTCCGCACTTTTTGCCGCCGCTTATCTGATAATTCAAAGAAAGAGCAAACGCGAATATATGGAGTACGATTATGACAAGTTGGATTAAAGATGCGATATTTTATCAGATATACCCTGCTTCTTTTTACGATGGTAACGGCGACGGGACAGGAGACCTGAAAGGTATAACGCAGAAGTTGGATTATATCGCGGATCTCGGCGTAAACGCGATATGGTTAAATCCCTTCTATAAATCGCCTTTCAAAGACGGCGGTTACGATATTGAAAACTATCGTTCCGTTGACGAGCGGTTCGGCACGGTGCGGGATTTCGAAAATCTTGTATCGGAATGTAAGAAGCGCAATATAAGGATAATTATCGACCTCGTAATAGGTCACACTTCAACCGAACACGAATGGTTCAAAAAATCCGCGAAGGACGAGACAAATAAATATTCCGACTACTATATCTGGACGGACAGTATTTTCTCGAAGTACAGAGATAAAACGATACACGGCCTTTATCCGCGTGACGGCGGGTATTATGTCAATTACTACGCCTGTCAGCCGGCGCTCAATTTCGGATTTAATAAAATCGAGGCCGGCGGCACCGCGGATAATTATGACAACGGGAACGGTTGGATGATGCACTATACGGACGAGCGGCTGAAACCTCTGCGTGAAGAAGTCCTCGATATCATGCGTTTTTGGCTGGATAAGGGGGTTGACGGGTTCCGTGTGGATATGGCCAACTCCCTCGTAAAAGGCTGCGTTTTCGATTCGGATAAGGACGAGGATATTGAGGGGAACAGGTGGCTTTGGAATATCCTGATAAGTACCATAAAGAAGGAATACGGCGAAGATACAGCGTTTATTTCCGAATGGGTAAACCCCGAAAACGCCGTGAGCAAATGCGGGTTCGACGTGGATTTTTTTGCCCACGATATACCTTGCTATAACGAACTTTTCCGCAACGAACCCCACACGAACTTACTTCCCTCGTTTGAAAAAGGTTATAGTTTTTTCGGCAAAGACGGTAAGGGTTCGATAGAAAATTTTATAAATTATTCGCTGAAACTGAACGAAGTATTGAAGGGAAAAGGGTACTATTCCGTGCCGAGCGGCAGTCACGATCAGGTACGGCTCGCAGAGAGGAAAGGCAACGATCTGATGAAGTGTGTATTCGCCTTTTTGTTGACATACTCTCAAGTGCCTTTTATATACTATGGCGACGAGTTGGGCATAAAACACAACTTCTCGCTCAATAAAGACGGCGGGTATATCCGCACCGGCGCGAGAACGCCCATGCTGTGGAACGAGGGCAAGAACAAAGGTTTTTCCCTTTCGGACGAACCGTATCTTCCCGCGGATACCGAAACCGACAGTGTCGAGAAACAGCAACGGGACGAAAATTCTCTTTTGAATGCGGTGAAAAAGTTGATCTCTATAAGAAAAGAGTACGAATGCCTTTCCGCGGACGGAGATCTTGAAATAATTAAATTCTGTAATAATTTGTTAT
>JAFTDZ010000293.1 GCA_017453885.1 Clostridia bacterium | reverse complement strand
GATATGACGTTGTGATCCTTTGCCACAACGAAAGTCTGCGCCGCTCGACGCTCGATCTTATGGATAAATTCACGGGCAGAACGATCGTCCTCGGTCAGATACCGAGGTATTGCGAATACCGCGAGGAGATCGATTTCGGGTATTCGGAGAGATATACGGACGTAAATGCCCTTGTTCATGCCCTTTCGGGCGAAAGATTCGCCGATATAGAAGCGGATGGAATTATAGGTTGCAAGCGCGCAGGAAAGGATGGAGACGTTTATCTTTTCTGTAACGGCGGAGATGCGGAGCGTACCATGCGTGCCGGGCTGTTGAAGGGAGCGTTCGCGCTGGATATGTCCTGCGGGGCGGCGTACCCGCTCGATACCGATACGGTAACGCTTTATCCCCGCGGCAGCCTTGCCGTGTTCACGGGAAGCGGAAAAACGCTTAACGAATGGGGCATTGCCGTTAAAGAACTACCCGTTCTGTCCGCCGACGGCGTGAGGTTTTCCGAAGGAATTTGCGGCGAGATTACTGCTCCCGCTATGGCGGCGGAAAACGAAAACGCCCTCGTGATAGACCGCGCGGATTTTACAAGCGGCGATGTGGTTTTGAAGGACGTTCCTCTTGCGGCGATATGGCACTATCGGTTTTACAAGTTGCCGGAAGGCACGCCGTTTACGATCTCTTATAAATTCTTCGTTGAGGAAATACCCGACGGGGCGGTCGAACTCGTTATAGAGAATGCCGAAAACGCCGACAGTATCACCCTGAACGGAAAACCCGTTCAATGTATGCGGAAGAGGGGCGAGGAGCAACGTTCGGATAATAAATCCTATAAAGATCTCTCTTTTACGCGCTGCAGAGCGGATTCGCTCCGAGCGGGTGAAAACGAGGTGGTGATACGTGCGAAGAAAATAAACAATATCGTTGAAGTGTGCACGCACCGCCACGTTACCGAGAAAGAACATTTTCCCACAGAAGCGGAGATAATGTACGTTATAGGGCACTTTTCGGTTAAACGGCGCGGCGATAGATACGTGATAACGAAAGATGATTCTCCCGTTTCGGGCAACGTCGCCGAGGGCGGCTATCCGTTTTACAGCGGCGCGCTTTCCTGCGAATTCATGCATATTTTTAACGGGGAACAGTTGCTTTTAGAGGCTGATTGCGTTTACGCCTGCCTTTACGTTGACGGGAAGAAATACGTTTCCGGCGGCGATCCTCTCGTGTTCGACACGCGGGAAATACAGGGAGAGAAACGCGTGAAATTAACGCTTTACAATTCGCTTTACGCGTTGCTCGGCCCGCACCACGTAAAGGGTTACGACGATCTTCCCTGGGTGGATCCGGGGGTATTCAACGATCTGTCGAAATACGATAACGGTTATCTCGTCAGGCCGTTCGGCTTGAAAAAAATAATTCCGATCAACAGGAGCGAAAAAAGATGAAGAAAGTCAATGCAATACTGCGTATAGCCATTCCGGTGGTTCTGGTGGCGATTCTCGGCGTGTCGGTGTTTTTCATTGCGAGAAGTTGCAAAAAGAAAGACG
>JAFTDZ010000292.1 GCA_017453885.1 Clostridia bacterium | reverse complement strand
TTTTGCCACAACATCGAAGTTACAGGCGTATGCGGGAGCGGATCCGGCGATATACCAGTCCGGGAATTACGTAGCGACAAACACGCCGATGGTAAAAAGAGGATCGTCATACTTAAGGCATGCGCTATATCCGGTAACGTGTATGGCGAGTTTCAGTAACAATATTTTTGCTGAATACATAGCGAAAAAGAAAGCGCAGGGGAAGCATCATTACGTGGCGATGGCGCACGGAATGAAAAAGATGATACGAGTGATCTTCCGTATATTAAAGAGCGGAAAAGATTACGAAGAACCGAAGAAATAAGATTCTTTCATAACAAAAAAAGGCGGGCGAGCCCGTCTTTTCGGCATACATTTCAAGTGAAAATTCCAGAAAAAACTCCCCGGAATTTCACCTCAAAACCTTCCGTTTTTCTTGACAACTGTTATAGTTAGCTCTTTCATCTTATATTATGATTATTACGTTGTTTTTATAATGGTTTCGAGCAATTTACTTGGTATAACGGTAAAGGATTTTTCCGAAAAACTTATGTTCTTCGATAATTATAATTATTGGCTTATTAAATGTGTTTCAAAAACGTAAGATAATTGTAAGATTACGTAAGAAGACTGTTGTTGATAAAAAAATGACGCCATGTTATAATAATATTGTAAAAAATAAGGCATCAAGAATAGTTATGGAAACAAAAATCACTAAATGGACGTTACAAGGATATTATCCGAATGCACCACTTTTCGGGTTTTCGGAAGAATACGGAGTTACTCAATTTCCTGCCACGGATGAAATGGACTTTTATATAGGAGAATCCATTTATAATGCGTTGGAAAGGCACGGGATAATAGAAGATCCTATGATAGATGTAAATTCGTATAAGTGCGAGTGGGTGGCTAATCGTTGGTGGATATTCAGGGCACAGGTAGAAATAAAAGGTGAATTTCCGAGATTGTATTTTGAAGGAATAGACGGCGTTTGTCGAGTGTTCTTTAATAATAAATTTTTGGCGAAACACGAAAACAGTTTCGTTCCATTGGAAATAGATATGTCCGAATATTCCGGTGTTTCGGGAATCGTAACGGTAATGGTTGAAAACTGTACCGAAAACTATAATCAGTCGGGATATACTGCAAAAATAACCGCACAACGACCGAGATATGACAACAAGTGGGATTTTTGTCCGAGGCTCGTGAGTTTAGGAATAGTAGCGCCTGTTTCATTGCGTGTCGGTGCGGATATTTATGACGTGAAGATAGTTACGGAAAACAGTGGTAAAATAGTTGTAGATTACAAAAGTAGATTTTTACCCGAGGGAAGCATAGTGGAGTTTTCCGTCGAAGGCGTAGTGACTTCGGCTAAGAACAGCGCAGTATGTTTGAGCCTTGATATTAAAGATCCCGTATTATGGAATCCGAACGGGCACGGCGACAGAAAATTATATAAAGCAACGTTAAAAGCGATAAAAAACGACAAGACGATATGGGAGAAAAACTATAACATAGGCTTCAGGCAAATACGTTTTGAACGGAATGAAAACGCAGGCGAGGGAAATTTGCCGTATACGCTTATTGTGAACGGCGAAAGGCTTTACATAAAGGGAGTAAACTTCGTTCCGGTGGCAATGTCGCGCGCGGAGTTTACGAGGGAGAGATACGAAAAACTTTTGACTCTTGTCACCGATATGAATGTAAATTTTATACGTGTATGGGGAGGCGGAGTAATCGAAACCGAGGAATTTTATGAGATTTGCGACAAGAAGGGAATACTCGTTTGGCAGGATTTTACACAATCGAGCAGCGGTATAGACAACTGCGCAACAACGCTTGACGAGGGACTGAACAATTTGGCAAAAACAGCAAAAAGTGCCGTAAAACGCATAAGAAACCACCCTTCGCTTGCTGTTTACTGCGGCGGTAACGAACTTATGCAGGATTGGATCCCGCTCGATTTCGACCACCCTAATATCGCTATGTTGAAAAAGATAACGGATGATTTTGACGGAACTCGAATTATGTTCCCGACTACTGCGTCGGGAAGATCGGCGAGCGGAAAAATCGAAAACGTAGGCAAAAACATTCACGCCGACATACACGGTCCGTGGACTTTTACAGGCAACGAAAAATATTATGAATTTTACAACAAGATGGACAGCCTTTTACATTCGGAATTCGGTGCGGACGGCTTTTGTAATGTGGAAACTATAGAAAAAATATTTTCGGCAAAAGAGAGAAAACTTTCGACGATATCCGGGAATTATGTCTGGCGACATAAAGCCGAGTGGTGGAATCAGATACCTCTCGTGGAAGAAATTTTCGGTAAATGCGATAATTTGGAAGAAATGATATATTTAAGTCAATTCGTTCAGGCGGAAGCCGTAAGATATGCCGTGGAGGCCAACAGGCGTAGGGCTTTCAATAATAGCGGGTGTTTCATATGGCAGTTCAACGAGTCTTACCCGAACTTATGTTGCACAAATCTCGTAGATTACTTTTTTAAGCCGAAAGCCGCGTATTTCGCGGTAAAACAAGCATATTCTCCTGTTAACCCGAACATGAAATATTCCAAATTGTACTACGAACCGAACGAGACGTTCTACGCGGAACTGTATCTTACTTCCGATATCGAAGGAGAATTTAATTACTCGGTAACCGCGGTGACGGAAAATGGCAGAATACACTGCTGTTATTCCGTAAACATATCCGAAAAAGGTAAGAGCGAAAAGGTAGGAATGCTTGATTTTGTTATGCCCGAAAAGGGAGTCGCGCATTTTTATCTTTCGGCAGAGAAAAATGGCATAATATATAAAAATGAAGTTCTTCTTTTGGTGATGAACGGTGAAGTTTGCGACAAGACAGCCGCTATAGCGTTCGCGAAGGAACTGAAAGGGGAACAATCCTGAAACAGGGAGTAAATATGGAAAAAGTGACCATGACTCAAATAGCCGCCGAACTGGGAGTGTCGAGAAGTCTGGTATCGTACGCGCTCAAAAATAAATACGGCGTGAGCGACAGAACCAAACAAATCATCGTAACGAAAGCGATAGAGATGGGATATTTCAAAACGCCGCACGCGACGTTAAAAATGACCAACAATATCGTTATCATCATAGGCGACGAGTTTCTTGGCGAAAAAAGTTTTTTCGCGCGAATAATAAGCGGTATAGAATATTTTTCGGTTCAAAAGAAATTCAATCCGCAGATAATGGCTATGAAAAACGACGAGGACATAGAGGCTTTCGTTGCAAGGATAATAGACGGTAAGCCGAGGGGTGTTATAGTTATAAGACAATTCGATAAGAAACTTGCGAAATATTTCAGACAGGTGAATTTTCCTATGGTATTTCTTGATCTCATCGATCCGAGTTCCGATTGTTTTGAAGTCCGCGTGAACAATTTAGGTAATATGCACAAGATGACTACTTATCTCGTAAACAAAGGCTTCGATAAATTCACTTTCGTTGGCGATATTTCGTGGGCATTGAGTTTTTACGAGCGTTATAACGGCTATTTACGTGCGCTCGAGGAGAGTGGCTTGGAACATACGGACATATTGACCAAATCTAAAAATAAAAGCATCCCTTTCGACGATGTTGCCTTTGAAGAATACGTACGGAACAACAGTGGCGCGGTACTCGTATGCGCGAATGACAGCATCGCCGTACAGATATACGAAATAATAAAAAGAAACGGCAAAATGATACCGGATGATTTTTCCGTAGTAGGTTTCGATGACGAATATTACGCGGTAAATCTTAATCCGCCGCTCACGACTATGCACGTACCGAAGTTTGAACTCGGTAGGGCTGCATTTGAACTTTTATACGAGCAATTAAATTACGTTGACGCCGAAAGCCGTATAGTCTGCCTTAATGCGAAACTCGTAGAGAGACACTCCATAAGGCAAATAAAATAACGGTTTTATCCGATTAAAAATATATAAGAGTATACATTTAGGAGGTTTCATATGATGAAACGCAGGAAGATGGTTTTATCGGCCATTTTAACGCTCTTGTGCTTTTTTCTCGCAGTTGGCTTTTCCGCCTGTAAAAAGAAAGACGCCGGGACCGACGATTCTGAAAATACAGAAGGCGTACGAGATTATACGGATACCGTATATAAAACATATGTTCCCGTACTGACAACTTCGTCCGATAAGGTCGAAATAGGCGTTGACGGCGTGCAGAAATGGGTGTTCAGAAAGGACGGGGAAAACTGGCTTTTCGACGGGGTTTACGCAATTTCCAGCGGTAAGGATGAGAGGGTGTTCGTAGGATCGTCCGGTAAGTTGAACGAAAACGGAACGATACGCGAGGACGGATATTACTTTACCGTACTTTCCACCGACAACGAAAAGGGGCTCGATAAAAGCGTGAACGGAATGGTTACCGATATTTCGGTCGTCGCGAACGAAAAGGACGCGAAGTCCGTTCTGCTCAAGGGAAAAGGATTTGAATCCGTCTTAAAGGTCACTTCTTTCTCGCAATTCGTGGAGAGAAGTATTTCGATTAAACCGCAATACGACGCAGATATAGAAACGGGCGACGTGTCGTTCGTCCTTCGTGGTAAGGTGGACGAGTATACGGAGTACGGCTACATCCTTTCGAGAAAAGCGTCCGATGAGCAATATTCTCTTCCATATTCTTTTCCCGCACTCGCAGGGAAACTGACGAGACAGTCGGATCAGTCGAAGGTATATACTTATATCAATGTAGTGGACTATTATAACACCGCCGCTTGTTTCAAAACGGCGAGGAGAAGAATCGGGCTCAACTATTTCTTTGAAGAAGGTATTCTGTCGAGTTCCGGTTACGTTTATGCGGAAAAAAACAACGATTTCATCGAGAGCGTTCTCGTAAGGACGGGCAATAACGACAGTTTTTACGATCTTATTTACGACGCACGTTACGAATATGGGCGTATAAACGATTTGGACGTAGCGGCCTTGGTGACCGCTAACGGCAATATGAACGTTTATGATTGGGATGAGGCCGTTTACGGTGCGACTTATGATATAGAAGATTCCCGCGGGCGCCCTCTCGGAGACGATTTAGGTACCTGGGGCCCTTACGGTTACAATAACAGCGGTGCGGAATCTTTCGGCGCGATGAATATACTTAAAGGGCTCGTGCGGTACGCAAAGGCAACGGCAGATCAGGAACTGTATGATTTCTCTATGAAGTATTTGTTGCAGATGGTAACGCCCGATCCCGTTTATAATAAGTGCTACGTTATGCCGCTCAATTCAGAGGCTGCATATTCACAATTCCATAGTGATTACTTCTTCTTTTTGAGTTGTTTCGGCTCAACTTATACAGCGGTTGATTCTTATATGGGCGCAGGTTCGATGAATTTCGGCGCATTCAAGTATTACAGCAGGGTTTCCGAACTCGGCGAACTCGCGCTTATCACCGGAAACGAACAACTTAAGTCCGCTTATCTCAAACTTATGGTAATGGTAAAAAGACTTCATATGGAGAACTTTGAACAGCCTGTGGAATGGGGACACGACGGAACGCCAAAACTAGACTACGAAAACGGCGGATCAAGCGGGGCGGAGGCTATGTGGGCTGACTGTATGTATATTGCGTCTCTTTTGACCGAGAATAGCACGGAGAAGGCTCAATATCTCGATTATATGAAAAAGGCTACCGACCTTGCAAATAAACAGGGGTTTGAGAGGTCGTCCTCTCTTCGCAACGAACCTAAACCCGAAACGAGTGGGTATCTTGCGAGAATGAATCTGATCCTCTATGAGAGTACGGGAGATAAACAATATCTTAACTACGCGCTGACGGCAGCGAACGGAATTTACTTCTTCTATTATCATAACAGCAATCCTTATACCTATTTCCAGACGCTCGGTTATGGTTATGCTTGCGCTCACGAAAGGTGGGAAGCGTTTATGGAAATGGTGGAGTCTTTGGAACTTCTCGTTCCTATATTTAAATATACGGACGATCCGTTGCTTTACGAATTGTATTTTACCTTGCGCGAATCCGCACTTTCGGCTCTTCCGGTAAACGGTTATCCTGAAGGCGTTCTCGGAGGGCATTCGGACTGGCTCGATGCACTCTACGTCCCATTTGAACAACCTACCGCAGTTTTGGGCGATAACGGTCTTGATGACGGCGGCGCCTCAAGTTACCGCAGGTGGTCAAAAGAACAATACGGTATGGGCGAACTCTACCTCGGCGCGCTTATGTATTCAACGCATGGTAAAGCTGCCGATCCGAAGGTTCTCGTACTCAATTACACTTCGACATGGCTGAATTGTTCGAGAACTTCTAACTCGTATAAGATATATAACTACGGCGAGAGCGGAAAGAAAGCAATATCTTTCGCGAACTACGATTCCGGCAGTTACAGGCTCATTAAGGACGGAAAGTCCGTCGGAATATATACGGCGGAGCAATTGGCGAACGGCGTCGCTCTCGACCTTGAAGGGAACAAGGCCGCGAGCGTTGTTGTGGAACTTGCGGACGGCATTAACGTTAAAGCGATCGATAAAAAAACTACGGTCATTGTAAAGAATGTGGAGTCCGATAGCGCCACTGTGGAAATTTCTGCCGAAGGAGCCAGTCACTACAGGCTTTACGTTTCTACGCAAGAGGATTTCGGCGCGTATAATACAAGCGTGAAATTTTCCGAAAACAACTTGTTTGAACTTGGCTTTGAAGACGCCGCGGCTCTTTACTTAAAAGCGGTGGCTTATGACGTCGACGGAAACGCCTATATAGCGGGAACGGCATCCTTATTCTCCCCGGATGTTCAGATAGGCGTACAGGAAGACTACGAATACGAGAGAGTTGCGAACGGCGAATCTATCCCATTATGGACGGCTACTTCCGAATATTATAAAGGCGCGATAAGTCTCGGAGTAGATCTGAACGACTTCGTGAATTACCCGGAAGATAGTTCCAAATACAGGCAGCCTACCGGCTATATGGCATTGTATAAACCTGTTTATATCGGCTACGACACGGATACGTTCACAAGAACGTTTACGGTCGATCTCGGCGAATATCCGCTTTTCGATTTCTATCCGTTCACGAAGAATTTCAAGTCGCTGTTTTCACTCAAAGCGACGATAAACGGTAAGACGTTTGTTCTTATAGACAAGGCGGCGGGCTTCGACAAGCCGAACTACAGGTTCGATCTGGCGGAGATAAGCGGCGTTAGCGGAGTTGAGGACGTTACGATAATTATGGTCAGCGAAGGTTTCAACCGTGGTTTCGCAATAAAGAAAATGCGTTTTGTAAAGGAAACCGAAACAGGGAGAATTTACGATCTCACAAAGATTTCTTACGCGAGCGAAGATGCGGAAGTGATAGTCGAAAACGGTACGTTGACTATACAGAACGGATCGTATTTCAGCGGCGGAAGCAGAATTACGCTCCCCGTTTTCGATCCTTCGGGATATACGGAAATGGAGATTTTGATAAGAGGAATGACCGACCAGCAAAACGGTTTTATAAGGGCGGCGTTCATCATATACGACGGAGAAACGGAAATCTATACGAAAAATATCGGCTCAATATCGGCAGGTAACTGCGTGATACTTCCCATTGCGGAAATGAACTTGGCAGCAGATAAAAACTATGTTGTGGAAATGATATTCACGAGAGGTACCACGCTGGTAAATAATATTGTCGTAGATACTATAAGGCTCAAGAGCGATACGCTTTCCACAGACACGGAAGGTTTTGACGAGTCGAAGGGTTTCGTTCCCGTGGTGGATAGGGTAGATGGAAAGTATCAGATTATAAACGGCTGGGAAAGTAACTGGGCTTTCGCCAATTCAGATGACGGCACCATCGCAAATATGAATCCCAACCAAGGCTATGGCAGTATCTACAAGTCGAATATAATGGTCGATCTCGATGAAACGCCCATTATCCGTTTCACCGTAAGCAATAACAAGGGCAACGTTACCTGGGCTCTCAAGATAAACGACGGTTCGCTCGTGGAAGATCTTCTACTCAAACAGAGTAGTGAAACCGGTACTTTCGAGGCAAATATGCGCGACGTGTTCAAACGTAGCGGCGTGGTTTATATTAGGCTGGATTTCTACGTTATAAACGCCAGAGTGGAAGACGGTTCCCTTGGGGTGTTCTTCGACGGTTACGCCTTCATAAAGGGCACCACTCTTTACGGCAGTTTACTCGAATCCGAAAAATCCGTAACAGTAAGCGAAAAGTTCACCGTAAACACGGCTATTACCGACTATATCGTTTTAGATATACCCGAACTCACTTACGGTTCCAAATGGCTCGTTTACCTCGTTGACGAAAACGGTGCGGAATACGAACTCAAAACCATCTACGAATCTGTCTATTCCAAAATGTATTCGCGGTCCAAATGCGGAGTGTTCAAATACAAGATATCGGATATTATTCCCGAAGAATTGCAGGGGAAGGATGTTTTATTTACACTCAAGATTTTAGTTGATACTAAAAATACAGTGATAACGTTCGGTAAAATAAGGCTCGTAACCGATAACGATACCCTCGTTCTCGGTCGTGTTTGCGAAATAAGATAGGGCAATTTGTAAAAAACCGTAAAACGGTAAAAAATCTTAAGGAGGATTTAACATGAAAAAATTACTCAAATGGTTACTGGCAATAACGGCAACACTCGTGATGAGTGTCGGCCTTATGGCCTGTACGACTATCGTTACCGGCTCTGATGTCGAGGGCTCCGAAACGTCCGTGAACGGCAGCGAAACTTCAAGCGGCGCTTCCGAGCAGGAAGTTGTTATAACCGTCACCGGCGTAACGGATGGGCAGAAAGTCGTTTACGGCACTACGCTCACGCCTGTTTTCGATAAAGGCGTTGCAACGCTTTCCGTGGACGGCGGGGCGTCCGAGGAATTCGAGAGTGGTACTACAATCAGCGAAATAGGATTTTACGTTCTTACCGTCACTTATGAAGAAACAGTAAAAACCGTCAATTTCGAAATAACTTTACCCGATACCACCGGCCGTATCACCGACGAGTTCGTCGGGGGAAAACTCAACGGTAATTATTATTCTTCGGATGGCTACTTCAAAGTTGAAAACCGCAACCTTGTTATAAGCGATAAGGAAGACGGACAGGCTTGGGCTATTGTAAAGCATAAGGTGGAACACGTAAACGTAACGGATTGGCCGTATATGGAAATAAACGTTATTTCCGTGGCCAACTGCTATGCGCAGATGAAATTCGCGAACGTCGAATACCCCGGAGCGGGCGACGTTCAACAGGCATACACTTTTGACGTGAACGGTATATATTACATCAACGTGAAAGAGTTTGCCGAAAACAGCGGGCTCGATCTTACCGATACGGAAATTTGGCTCGATTTAGTAGTTGCTGGCGACAGCCGTAACGACGGTAAGATGAGTGCCGTGTTCGATTATTACAAGAGCGTTAAAGAAATAGCGCCGCTCGCCGCCGCAGAAAGATACGTTGACAATACTCCCGAAACAATAAATCAATGGATTCCTGACACGGCGAACGTTCAATGGTTCGAAGGGGACGCGGCTGCCGTCGGAGCGATAGTATCTTCGGAAGGTTACGGTAAAGTTCAAAAGAGAGTAACCCTCAACACGAAGGAATATCCGTATCTAACGGTTACCGTTACCGAAGTGGTGAACGGTTGGGCGCTCAAAGCTTACGTTTACGAAAATTACACAAGAGTAAACAATGAGATAACGCTTCAATCCGACGCAGGCGTCGGCGTGTTTGAGATAAATCTTCAGAGATATTTCGGCGTGACAGAAAACGCTGACGTACTCCTGCAGTTATACATTATGGGCAAGAGCGATGAAAAAACTTTTGCATTCCAAGGTTTTGAACAGGTCGCCGATCCCGTTTACGACATAACGATTGAAGGAATATCCGATGGGGATACGGTAAATGCGTTCATTAAACCTGCCGCGGTCAACTTTGATAAGGGTGTTGCCACCATATCCAAAGACGGAGGGGAAGCCGTTCCTTACGCAAGCGGAGAAAATATTACGGAAGCGGGCGAATATACTGTAAATATTGTTGCGGGTAAATATTCTAAATCGGTTACCTTTACCGTAATAGTAGTTAACGTTTTGCCTGGCATAGTAGATCAGTATGAATCCCTCACGGGCTTTACCAACGGGGAAAATTCTACCGTTGCTATGGAAGACGGCTCGTTCGTATTCACCAAACAGAGCGGATCCGCTATGGCTAAACTCGAAAAGCGTTACGATCTTGATTTCACTAATAACGTTTACGTTGCATTGAACGTGACAGGGCTCAACGACTATACTCCCGACGCCGGTTTCGGTATCGAAATACTCGACGATGTCAACTGGTTCGCCGTTCAAGGCAAAGCAAATACCGCTGCTTTCGTAGCGAACGAGGATGACGGAAGCATCACAATTTACTGGGATGCGAGTTATGCGTATAAGACAGACGGCTCCGGTACCGCAACTATATGGTATGAGAAAAAGACTAACCTTAAAGTTACCATTTCCATCGAATACGGTGAGACCGTAAAATCGGTTCAACTCAATTATTTGAGGCTCGTAGAAGAATTGCCCTTCAAAGTATCGGGCGACGCCGTTGAAAATTACCTTACAACGGAAGGTTTCACCGTAGGCGAAAACGCCAAGGCTGAAATAGTTGACGGCGCTTTCATTTTCGAAAAGCAGAGCGGAGCCGCTGCGGCTAAACTCGAAAAGCGTTATGACCTCGATTTTAGAGTGAATAATTACGTTGTGCTTAACGTGAAAGGTCTTAACGGTTATACTCCGGACGCAGGTTTCGGCATTGAAATACTCGACGACTACAATTGGATAAACGTTTTGATAAAATACGATGCGGCAACGCTCGTTGTAAACGAGGCCGACGGTTCGATCACCATTTACTGGAAGATAGAAACCGCGACGAAACTTTCCGATAGTACGTCGGTTGACTGGAGCAATGTA
>JAFTDZ010000291.1 GCA_017453885.1 Clostridia bacterium | reverse complement strand
TCCTTTTTTCTATCCGATTTGAATGGAATATGGGTGTATTCGTGGGGAAAATCTTCCCCCCATTTTCCCCCCGAAATTGTTTTCGAAACCGAATCTTTGCAAATTTTTAATCAATAAAACAAAAGAAAAAGCCGATATAAATCGACTTTTATGATATAATGGAGCGGATGATGGGAATCGAACCCACGACCGAAGCTTGGGAAGCTTCTGTTTTGCCATTAAACTACATCCGCGTATTATCTTTATGTGATGGGAATTTGCCGTTTCCCTTCGGGAGCCCTCGGCAATATTTTCGCTTCGCTCAAATGCGAACCCACGACCGAAGCTTGGGAAGCTTCTGTTTTGCCATTAAACTACATCCGCGTATTACCTTTTTTAGATGGGAATTTGCCGTTTCCCTTCGGTAGCCTCGGCAATATTTTCGCTCCGCTCAAATGCGAACCCACGCCTAAATCGACACTTCGTTATTCCGTCAGACAATACGCAAAACAGCGAATAACGTGTGAAAAAGGCTGCTTTTATAATATCGACACCAACGCGAATACCAAAGGCAACGTCAATACGCACGCCGCGTGCGATATAAACGCGCATTGAGCGCCGACTGTTCCGTCTGCCCCGTTTGCCTCGGCAAACACCACAGTATTTATGCCCATCGGAAGAGCAAGATATACGATAGCGACCTTCACGATACCTATCGGCAAACCGAATAGCAAGTACAGCAAATAGAATATTCCGCCGAACACCGCCGGAAAAACTATCAACCTGAGCGCCGTAAACACGTAAACGCCGACGTTGGTAAACACCTTTTTGAGCGGTAGTTTCGCCAAAGTAAAGCCCGTTATAAGCATCGCTATCGGCGACATGCACGCCGCGGCGGAATCTATTATGTTTTCTACCGTGGAAGGAAGCCTTACCGATGCGGCGTCAAAGATCAAGCCGCACGCCATGCCCACGACCAAGGCGATCATAATAGGCGAAAGCAAACCTTTAAGCGAAACCTTTTCCTTCTCCGGTTTAAGCATCGCCACGCCCACGGTGAATATATACACCTGAAACGCCGTTATGAATACCATAAAAAATATGTACATTTCGGGAAAAACGTTCGACACGAGCGGAAACCCGACGTAAGACATATTCGTTATGATAAGCGAATACAGATAGGTGTTTCGCGTGATTCTGTCCTTATATCTTCTGACGATCGGATACGAAACAGCCGCTGAAACAAGCATTAACGCAAGGCCCGCTATGGCGTAAGGCATCGCTACCGAGAAGTTCGACAGGGTGAAGTTTTTGTAAAACACGTTGAACACGACCGCGGGTATAAATACCCACATGAGCGCTGCAGATAGCGGTTTTACGTCGTCTATCACGCGGGAAC
The DNA here is from genome assembly GCA_017453885.1 of Clostridia bacterium. Lineage (GTDB taxonomy): Bacteria > Bacillota > Clostridia > Christensenellales > Borkfalkiaceae > RGIG3732. The sequence goes on along the minus strand of JAFTDZ010000291.1, from coordinate 2,766 downwards.
GGTTCAATAAATACCCTATCGCGAGGAAAAAAAATAACACGGCGAATTGTTGCAGAGTAAGTAAAAGAACGGTTACCATTTATAAATTATATAACATTTTTTCTTAAATTGCAAATATTTTTATACGATTTTGAAAATTTCCGTAATTTCGACCTCAGTATACAAAATGCCTACCGAAAAATATATCACGTCATCTCGACCGAGCGAAGCGCGCGGAGAGATCCGGCAATTTATATTGTAATATCCGGATTTCTCCTCGTCACAATGCGACAAATAACGCGAAAGGTTGCAGGTTTTCACCTTGCCGCGTTAAAGCCGATTGCTCCTCTTTCCCAAAAATTTTTATTTCGTAAAACTTTTCGGAAGCCCTTTCACTCTTCATTCTTCATTTTTCACTCTTCACGCCGCGATAGCGGCAATTCATTAAAACCATCCACCCACCGCCTACGGCGGAGCCCCCCTTAACCAAGGGTAGCCAAATTGTCATTCTGAATGTAGCGAAGCGGAATGAAGAATCTCTGTGCTTTAACGGAGATTCTTTTTTGTTAAAAAACGACAAACAAGAAGAATAGAGATTCTTCACAGGCAAGCCTGTTCAGAATGACGTCGTCACAATGCGGAAAAAAACGCGGGAGCCGTTTTATTCTTCACTTTCACCGTTCGATACGATTTGAAAAAGGAATGGAAAAGGCCTGCCCGTAAATGGGCAAGCCTTTTGAAATGTTGCGTTTATGCGTGATATAGGCGACTTATTTGCATTCGTTCGCTTTGCCGGCGCAACCGAGAACGTCAACGAGTTTGTGACGGACGAGTTCTTTGATGTTGGCGCGGGCGGGTTTGAGATATTCTCTGGGATCGAACTTGTCGGGGTGTTCGTTGAAGAACTGACGAATGGTACCGGTCATGGCAAGCCTCAAGTCAGAGTCGATATTGATCTTGCAGACGGAGAGTTTAGCCGCTTCGCGGAGTTGTTCTTCGGGAACGCCGATCGCGTCGGGCATCTTGCCGCCGTTTTCGTTTATCATCTTGACGTAGTTCTGCGGAACGGAAGACGAACCGTGGAGAACTATCGGGAAGTTAGGCAACCTTTTGCTGACTTCCTTTAATATATCGAAACGGAGAGCGGGCGGAACGAGTATTCCCTGTTCGTTCCTCGTGCATTGTTCGGGTTTGAATTTATACGCGCCGTGAGAGGTGCCTATCGCTATAGCGAGGGAGTCAACACCCGTTTTGGTTACGAATTCTTCAACTTCTTCTGGGCGGGTGTAGGAACCTATAGCGTGGCTCACTTCATCCTCTATGCCGGCGAGGGTGCCGAGTTCGCCTTCGACCACTACGCCGTGATCGTGAGCGTATTCCACCACGCGTTTCGTTTCGGCGATATTTTCCGCAAAGGTGTGGGAAGAATAGTCTATCATAACGGAAGTAAAGCCGCCGTCTATACAGGACTTACAGGTATCGAAATCCGGACCGTGATCGAGGTGGAGAACCACGGGGATATCGGGGCATTCGTGAACGGCCGCCTCAACGAGTTTTACGAGGTAAGTGTGGTTGGCGTAAGCGCGCGCGCCTTTGGATACCTGCAAAATAACGGGGGCGTTTTCTTCCTTGCACGCCTCGGTGATGCCTTGAACGATCTCCATATTGTTCACGTTGAAGGCGCCGATGGCGTAACCGTTTTTGTATGCCATTTCAAACATTTTTTTACTTGTAACAAGTGCCATTATAATAAATCCTCCAAAGATTTTTCTTTCCGTTTTATCCTTTTGAAAAGCCGAAGCCCTTACCGCAGCCTTTCAAACCTTATATATTATACACTATTTTTTTGCGATTGTTAAGTGTTTTATTCAAAAAATTTTCCGCGTAGCATTAAATTTAAGTTTGCGGCGAACGGCCGGAAGAAAATCAATCGCAAAGATCGGCGAACGCCGCGGGCAGAAACTCCGCAAGCGCCTCGGGCGAAACTTCCGCCTGAACGCCGCGCCTGCCTGCCGAAACGCAGAAGGTTTCGAAAAGAATCGCCGTTTCGTGAATGAACGTGGGAAAAAACTTTTTCATTCCGACGGGAGAACACCCGCCGTGGACGTAACCCGTGAGAGGGAAAAGTTCCTTCTGCTTTAACATTTCCACGGATTTTATCCCCGCGGCTCTCGCCGCCTTTTTAAGGTTTAACGTTTTGTTTACGGGAACGACGAAAACGTAATGCCCCCTGTCGCTGCCGACCGTAACGAGGGTTTTGAAAACTTCGTCGGCAGGTTTACCGACGAGTGCGGCGACCTCTTCGCCCTTATCAACGCCGTCGTCGTAAAAATGCGGAAGAAAATTTATGCCCGCCTGTTCGAGAATACGCATCGCGTTAGTCTTTTCCATAATCGCGTTCTCCGAAAATGCCCCTGCCTATCCGCACCATATTGCTGCCGAACTCTATAGCCGTTTTGTAGTCTTCCGACATACCCATCGACAAAAAACGGAATTGCCCGCCGAAAACTTCCGACTGCAGTTTTTCGTAAAGTTTGCGCGTTTCGTCGCAATATGCGGAAACGTCTCCGATATGCGGCAAAACGGTCATAAGTCCGGTAAATCTCACATTATCGAGGGTTTTCAACTTTTCGGCAGCGGCGAATATCTCACTTGCCGAAAAGCCGTGTTTATCCGCCTCTCCTGAAATATTGACCTCGATCAGCATATCCTGCGTTATTCCCCTCTCCTTCGCGTAGGCGGAAACCGCCGCGGCGAGGTCGAGGCTGTCGCACGAGTGGATAAGCG
>JAFTDZ010000290.1 GCA_017453885.1 Clostridia bacterium | reverse complement strand
CAGAAGCCTTTGAGCCGGATAAAATATTGTATATAGATCGCATAAATCGTATATAGTACGACCGCCCGCGGAGTTTTTACAAAACTCCGCGGGTGGTCTTTAACTTATTACAGAGCCATAAGGACGGGCGGCAGAACGTACACCGCAAAGAAGGCGAGGGCGGAAACGGAAAGCGCGAGGATGTTCACCCACTTGCCCGCCTTTATCGCAAGCGGAATTTCCGTGAAATATTTCCTCTTTCTGCCAAACGCGACGAGAAGAACGAACGCCGCAACGCCCGCGGCGCTTATCAGCGCGCCCATGGTAAACCCTTTGGGGATATACCTTGCGGAGATGCGGTTTTCCCCTTCTTCGAGCGGAACGGCTATAAAATCCGTAAGGACTTTTTCCGCCTTTATCCTCTTTCCGTTCACCTTGAAGCGGTAACCCGCGTCGTAAGGCAGGCACAAGAGCAGTTTGCCGCCGGCCGCGCTTACCGTACCCGTAATTTTATTCCCCTTTATTTTTATATCCGTTGCGGGGAAAGAGGCGAGCGCCTCGTCGAGAAGATCCGCGTCCTCTCCGAAAACCCCGAAGGAGAACCCGTAAAAATCCTTTCTTACGGTAAGTTCCACCCGAACCGACCTGTTTTTGAATTCTCCGAGGCGAAGAATGCCGTTACTGCTTTGAGCGGGATATTTTGCGGCTACCGTCCTGCCGTTCACGCGGACGTCGAAACTTTCGTTTATATGTTGGCGAAGGGCGTTGGTAAAAAGATCGAAGCAATCGAAATACAGCGTCTGCCTGCCGCTGACCGATATATTATATGTAAGCGTATGCGTTTCGCCTTCAGAAAGTTTAAGGCGGTAAACGCCGTTTTCATACGAATATTCAACGCCGTTTTTTATAGCCGCGTCTGCGGAATACCGAGTGATAAGTCCGCTTTTTCCCATAATATCGCGGTATAACTGCTCGGTCGCCTCGCTCCTTTCGCCCGAAAGTTCTTCGCTTGGATTTTCCCCTACTACAATGCCGAACGGGAGCGTGGGATTCTCTACGAGCCCGTATTTTTCCGTGGCGTACTTCGCGGAAGAAAGCCCGGAATTTACGAAGGTGAATTTATTTATAAGGAAGGCGTCGGAAAATTTCGTTCCGCCGTAATCGGCTACTTCCATCCAGTAGGAAGAATAACCCAGCCGTTTTATCGCGTTCATATAATCGCCGGAAGTGAGCGAAGTATAGTGAGAAAGAGTGTTGTACCCCATCGCGCCGACGGCGTTTATCCCTATCCCGTCGGAACCTGCGAACATTTTGCTTTTCGTGTTCACGCGGTAAAACCCTTCTTCCCCCTCGGTAAGGTCGGCGGCTTCCATCATCGCGGTGAATTTTTCCACCCCGTGGGAAGGGCTTACCATATACGGTTTAATCGAGAAAAAGGCCTCGTTTACGGCGAGAGCGCATATTATTATACCCACGAACGCCTTGCCCGCTATCCTGAATTTATACAGCGCGAAAAGCGCCGCGGAGAAAAGAAGAATGACCGAATAATACTTGAGAAACGCCGATAGAGATTCTTCGCTTCCCCAAAGAGTGCCGCTGTATTTTGAAAGAACTTCGATATTTCCGGCGGAGTATTTCACGCCGAACACGGCAATAAACGCAAAACACGCCGCGATCGCGCCGTACACGGGATATTTGATATAAGGTTTGATCTTTGCGCATTCGGTTTCCCTGCCGAGCGTTTTCCCGACAAAGGCGATAGCGGTGAAGATTATCATAAAGGCGTAGCGCGAGGGGAAGGACATATAACTGCCCGTCTGCCACATCTTGTTTATCGGCTCTGAAATCAGCGGGATCGCCGTAAGGATCACCATAACGCGGTCGAGCGAAGTTTCCTTATCGGTTTTTGCGTCGAACAAGAACGGGAATATCGCGGAAAGGCACAGCACCGCGAGCAGAGAAGTGTCGTAAGCGGTGAGCGGCGCGCTGTTTCTAAGCCCCTGCAAAACCGAACCCGTCCGCGCGGAATCCGCGTATTGAACGAGTACCGGAATATACACCGCAGCGGTCGCAAGCGCGGCTATAAAACTGCCTATAACAAAGTTTATCGCGCGTTTTCTGTCCCTGAAACCTAACGCGTAACCCGCTAAAAAACGGACGAGCGCGTATATTACGAGCATATAGGTGACGTAATAACTGAAAAGCATATTCAGCGCGAGCGTTACCGAGTATAGAACGAAACTTTCGCCCCTGTCGATCTTTTCGAGGCCGAGCAGAAACAGCGGAAACATATACACCCCGTCCAGCCAACTGACTATCTGATAATACATCATGATATAGCCGGAAAACCCGTACAGCACCGATAGCCCGACGCTTGTAAAGGAAAACTTCCCGCCGTTTTTTATTCGCAGATATATATACGCGGTACACGCCGCCGCCGCCATTTTCAGAAGGACGAGGACGTTCATAAACAGGCTCATATCCGCCTTATCAACGAACGCGACGAGAAGGTTGAACGGACTTGTGCAATAATATATGAAAAGCGCGTAAAAATTCATTCCGCCGGCGTTGGCGTAGGAGATGAAAAGGCTCGCCTTGCCGCTTAAAACGTCCTTATACACGCAAAGAATGGGTATCGCCTGCTGATTCATATCGCACCAGGAGATAGATTTATCCCCGAAAGGGTAAAGCCCGTTTATTGCCGCCACGATGAAAAATATGGCGACGACCACCGTCGGCGGTAAAAGATATTGAGTTGATTTCAATACTTTCTTCAATTTTTCAGACATATATTTCCAGCCTCGATCGCCCGTTTTTGCGTGTTTTACGGGGTTTATTTAT
>JAFTDZ010000036.1 GCA_017453885.1 Clostridia bacterium | reverse complement strand
TCTCCGCTGACGTTATAGGTATCCGCGCGGCATTCGCCTTCCGATACCACCCCGTCAAAGCAGATCGTTTCGCCGGAAGCGAACCGGACGAGAGAGCCGACGGCAACGTCTTTAGCGAATGCCGTTTCATCGTCGTTACCGGCTATTCTGACCTGATCGTAAGAATAATAAAGGCGTTTTTTGATCTTTTCCGTTCGGACGTCTTTGAGTATCTTGGCGAGGGTTATCTCCGCCTCGAACAAAAGCACAATGAAGGCGACTTCGGTATATTTCGCGTCGCTCAAAAACAGCGCCGCGACAGAGGCGACGACCATCGCTATATTATAATTGAAAAAATCCTTTTTTGCTATTGCGGTGATGGCGTCCCAAATGATTTCGTAACCGACGAAAGCAAAGGCTATAAGGCAAAGGAAAGTCTGCGCGTTCCCGGCATCGATAAGCGCGGCTATAACGAGCATAACTGCCGCTACGCCGAGTTCTATATAGTTGGGAATATACTTCCTTTTCCAACTCTTTTCTTCGTCGGGAATCTTCTTTTCTTCTGCGTTTTCGGGGACTTTTTCATCTTCCGAAGAATCCTGCGGGAGCGTTTGCGCCACCGATTCGGGAGAGATCTTTTCGCTTTCGACCGCATCCGTTTCGGCGTAATCCACCTCTACGCCGCAACCATCGGCAAAGTCGTTAAGCGCGCGGAAAAGATCGTATTCGGACGCCCACGCGCCGAGTTCCACAAGGAGAACATCGCCCTCGAGTTCGGTTTTATAAACCCCCTTAACGCTCTCCGCGCGTTCTTGCACCTCGGCAAAAGCGGAATCGTTACCGCTCAATTTGTAATAATATTTGTTTACTTCTTCGTTCATATTCAGCCCTCAATTATTTTCTTTAAGAATTTCGGAAAGTTGCTGCGATAAAATAGCGAGCGAGGCGGCGAGGTCCTCGTTTTTAAGAGCGACGCCGTCCGGAACGTTCAGATGCGTTGCCGCAAAGTTCCATATGCCCTTTACGCCGGACGCGATAAGCAGATCGCAAACGTCCTGCGCGGCGACCTTCGGCACGGTTATTATGCCCATTTTTGCGCCGGAACGTTTGAGAATGCCCGGAAGTTTTTCAATGGGATAGATGGTTTTTCCGTTTATTTCGCTGTTCCAAAGAACCGGATCATTATCGAACGCGGCGATAATGTTCAAACCGTAATTTTTGAAGCCGTTATAAGAAAGGAGCGTTCTTCCGAGTTTGCCCACGCCGACGAGGACCGCGTCCTTAATATTATAACAGCCGAGAAAATCTTCTATGTCGTCCAACAACGCAGAAACGCTGAACCCCACTTTCGGCTTGCCCGGCGTTTTGCTGGCGAAGGCAATGTCCTTTTTAACCTGCACGGAATTGAGGTTCAGTTCCTTCGCGATGGCGACGGAAGATATGAATTTGACGTCCTTTTCCTTCAGAATCTTCAGATACCGCAAATAACTCGGCATGCGCCGAAGCGTTGCGACGGAAAGGTTTTCCTTTGATGCGTTATTTTTCATATTTTCCCTTTAATGCGTGATTCAGGCGGTTTTCAACCCGTTCACAACTTTGAAATCGACAGTAAATCCACCTCTCGCGGCGACACAGAAAAAACAATCTTTTCCGTTTATATCAAAACGCCTGAACGAAAAATTTATTTCCTTTTCAAGTTCGCGCGCGTCTATCCCCGAAGGGTAACCTTCAAGCCCCGTGCCGAGAAGTTTCAGATAACTCTCCTTGATCACCCACTTTTCGAGAAAAAAAGCGGTTTTATCCTTCGATAAACGGTATTCTTCCCTCTCCGTTTCGGAAAGCGTTTTTTTTATAAGTTGCGAATAATCTTTGTTTTGAGGCACTTCCGCGTCGATCCCCACTTCGCATGCCGCCGTGGCGACGAATACCAGATCGCCCGAATGCGTAATGCCGAAAAATTTATCGCTACCCTTTACGTATGGCTTGCCCCTGTCGCCGTAGCGCATTTCTATTGCGCCGTGAAAAACTTCGCCCTCGGTCAAAAGGGCGTGGCGCAGCAGAATACCCGCGTAGAGCGAACGCCTTTTATATTCGCCGCTGCCGCTTGAAAGAATCTTTTCCGCGCGCGCACTTTCTACGAGCGGGATAAGCCCTTCGTCAAACGGCATATCCGATATATCGAGAGCGTAAACTTTCACGGAGAATTTCTTCATATTTCATATATTACCAAATCGTTCGTATTTTGTCAATTATATATCGATAAAAAAACAAAAAAACGGAACCGAATGATTCCGCTTTCGTTTTTTATAATTCCACCGATGCCTGCGCGTTAAGGTCGAGCCCGGCAAAATTGCATTTCGTATATTGAATATAACCCTCGGCGCCTATCATTGCCGCGTTGTCCGTACAGAGCGGTTTGGGCGGAAGATATAGTTTGATTTTGCGTGTTTTACAGGCTTTTTCGAGTTTTTCACGCAGGTAACCGTTGGCGACGACGCCGCCGCCCGCGGCAACCGTTTGAACGTTTTTGAGTTTTGCGGCGAGAATGGTTTTTCCAACGAGCACGTCGAGCGCGGCGCATTGAAACGAACACGCTACGTCCGCCGCGCTGTAAGGTTCGCCCGCCTGTTCGCGCCCGTGAGTGTAATTGATCACCGCGGTTTTAAGTCCGCTGTAGGTGAAATTAAAGTTATGTTTATCGCCCTTGAACATCCGCGGAAGTTCCACCGAGGGAACGCCCGTTTTGGCGAGCCGTTCGATATTCGGGCCGCCGGGGTATTCGAGGTGAAGGACTCGGGCGACTTTATCGAAAGCCTCTCCTACGGCGTCGTCGAGCGTCTGCCCGATAATTTCAAATTCCGTATAGGACTTTACGAACATTACCGCCGTGTGACCGCCGCTTGCGAGCAGGCTGATAAAGGGCGGCTCGAGGTCGGGGTTGTTGAGATAACACGCCGCTATATGCCCGCGGATGTGACTGACGGGTACGAGCGGGATATTCGCCGCGTACGCGAGAGCCTTAGCGTAGGATACGCCGACGAGAAGCGCGCCGAGCAGCCCCGCCCCGTAAGTTACCGCTATTGCGTCGAGTTCCTTTAACGTTACGCCCGCTTTTTTAAGGGCGGCATCCGTCACGAGGGATACCGCCGCGGTGTGGGCGCGAGAGGCTATCTCCGGCACGACTCCGCCGAATCTGACGTGTTCGCTACAGGACGACATTATCTCGTTCGAGAGTATTTCACGCCCGCCGCGAACGACCGAAGCCGCGGTTTCGTCACAGGAAGATTCTATGGCGAGGATCGTTGCGTTTTCTTTTATTTTAATGTTTTTGTAAATATCGGAATACATTACGATTTCTTCAGATAATCTACGATAAAGGCGTCTAAATCCCCGTCCATAACGGCGTTGACGTTACCGGTTTCACAGCCCGTCCGGTGGTCTTTGACCATAGTGTACGGGCAGAAAACGTAACTTCTTATCTGACTGCCCCACTCTATTTTCTTTATTTCGCCCTTGATCTCCTGCGCCTCTTTGAGCATCTCTTCTTCCTTTCTCTCGACGAGTTTGCTCATAAGCATTTTCATTGCCTGTTCGCGATTCTGTATCTGACTGCGCTCGTTCTGGCAGGCAACGATTATGCCCGTGGGGATATGCGTTATCCTTATTGCGGATTCGGTCTTGTTTATATGCTGGCCGCCCGCGCCGCTACTGCGGTAGGTATCCACTTTGAGATCTTCGGGGTTTATCTTTATCTCCTCGGTGTCCTCTATTTCGGGCATAACTTCCAAAGAGGCGAAGGAAGTGTGCCGCCTCGCGTTGGAATCGAACGGCGATATCCTTACGAGCCTGTGCACGCCCTTTTCCGCTTTCAGATAGCCGTAAGCGTTGGCGCCTTCCACACGGAAGGAAACGCTCTTTATCCCCGCTTCGTCCCCGTCGAGTTTGTCGAGTTCCTCGGTCTTATAACCGTGGCGTTCGGCGTAGCGCAGGTACATTCTGTAGAGCATGGAAACCCAGTCGCACGCCTCGGTGCCGCCGGCGCCCGCGTGCAAGGTCATTATGGCGTTGAGCGCGTCGTACTTGCCGCGAAGAAGAGTTTGCAGGCGCATCTCCTCTATATCCGTTTCGGCGGCGGTGAGTTCCTTTTCGATGTCCTCGAAAAGAGATTCGTCCTCCGCTTCCTCGGCGAGTTCGATAACTTCGAGCGTGTCGTTTATA
>JAFTDZ010000289.1 GCA_017453885.1 Clostridia bacterium | reverse complement strand
TCAGCGAATAAGCCGCCTTTTTCTTTCGTTTTCCGCCCGTCGGCTCTGTCAGCCGACGGGCGGGTTTTAACCCGGAAATTTTTTCGACATTTTGAATACTTTTTGTTGATTTTATAATCATCATTGTGAAGATTTTTATGGAATTTGACCGTTTTTTATTTACAAATACCGTAAAATATGGTATTATTTTCTTGACAGGAGATTTTTATGAAAAAAGTAATAACTATATTTTTATTGTTTATTTTATCCCTCGCAATGCTTTTGCCGATGGGGTGCAAAAAATTTGACGTAAGCGTTTCGGGTACGGAAAAAGAATCGCCTTCCGTTTCGAACACAGAGGATTCCGAAAAAGAAAAATCAAGCACCGCAGGGGATATGTCCGCCGATACGACAGGCAACGGCTCCGAAAACGAGAGTTCTTCTGATACGAACGACGGCGACAATTCGAGCGAAAACGATTCATCGGATAGCGGAACGGCGAACGAAGATTCTTCAAATACCGAGGAAACGGAAAATAGGTTTTATACGTTGAGCGAAATATACGAGAGCGGAGAAATTTCACGACAGGAACTTTTATCTATAATTTACTACCGCAACGATGGGATTCCGGATTTTAACGAAGAACAATATCCGGAAGATTTCGTTCCCACGCCTAAAGATCCGGAAGAACTCGACGAAAGCATCGTGCAGGAGATCGCGAACGCATATACGGAACAACTGCTAAAAGAAGACGCAGAATTATATGCCGGTGTAGAAGTGATATTAAGATATTACGGAACGTATAGAGATTATATCTGTATCGGAATGATCCTTTTAATACCGGATGTGGCGTTCGGTGATATGTCCTGGAAAGAAACGATAGACGGTCTTTCATACTGGGTAACTGCCGATTTCATAGTAATAATCTATAAAAAATAATTTGTTAAAGGAAAATCAGTTATGAAAAGATTTACGGCTATGTTTTTTATAGGGGTATTTTGCCTCGCGCTTTTTATCCCCGCAGGGTGCGGAAACGTATCAAGATATTTTGATTTGTCGGATGCAAAGGTTTTATGGGATGGTAAAATATATGAAGGGACGCGTGTTGACGCTTTAGTTATTACGCTAAATTGATTTTATAAAAGAGGTTGAAATTGAAAGGATTACTTATTCATAGAAGGGAATATGTTCATAAAAAGTAAAAGCCCCGTAAAATACGCGATAATGCGTGTTTTACGGGGCTTTTCGTATGTGTAAGGGCGGAAATCAAACCGAAAGTTCTTCCGCGATAGCGGCGCGCAAGCCGTTCTTTTCCATATTGTACGCCTGCTCTATGCAGTGGAATACGGTTATCCCCTTGCTGCTGCCGTGCCCCTTTACTATCGTTTTTGAAGCGCCGAGAAGCACCGCTCCGCCGTAATTGTTGTAGTCCATAAAGTCTTTCAGTTCCGTTATGTCCTTTTTGAGAAGCAGCGCGCCCATCTTGTTTTTGAAACTCGCGGTCATTGTGGTCTTTAACAGTTTCAGCATTTCGAGGCAGGCGCCCTCGGTGGATTTTATAAGAACGTTGCCGGCAAACCCGTCGCACACGACGAGGTCGTAATTCCCTTTGAGAAGATCGCGGCTTTCCATATTCCCCACGAAGTTTATCGACGGGGTTTCCTTTAATATTTTATAAGTTTCCTTGCGGAGCATATCGCCCTTTTCTTCCTCGGTGCCCACGTTGAGAAGGGCAACGCGCGGATTTTCCACCCCGTAAGCCTTTTTCATATACAAACTGCCCATCACGGCGAATTGCTTTAATTGAAGCGAATCGCAATCCACGTTGGCTCCGCTGTCGCACACGCCCACTATTTTACGGTTCATCGTGGGCATAACGGGGCAGAAGGCGGGGCGTTTTACTCCGCGTATCCTTCCTATTTTAAGCACCGCGCCTGCGAGGAGCGCGCCCGTCGATCCCGTGCATACGAGGGCGTTCATATCCTCTCCGCTTTTCAGAAGTTCTATCGCCTTATACATAGAACTTTCCTTTTTATTGCGTATTGCGTCGGTAGGTTTTTCGTTGCAATCTATAACTTCGGCAGCGTGCAGAACGGAAAGGCGCGCCCCGTCGTATTTATACGCGGAAAGTTTTTCCTTTATCCACGTTTCATCTCCCACGAGAATAATCTTCGCGTCGGAAATTTTATTTACGGCGAGTACCGCCCCTTCAATGTTCGCGTCGGGGCTGCGGTCGCCGCCCATCGCGTCAACTACTATATTTATCATTGTGTTCCTCCGTTTTGTCCTTTACGTATTATATCAGTCCTCGGGGAAACAGTCAACGGTTTCGTGCGAAAACGACCGCCGCGCATAGTATAAAAGCGGAATTTATTCGCTTTACGCCGTAATCAATACACGATCCCCGTGACGTTGGTTACCTCTATACTCACCATAAGATATTCATCGTAAAGGGTAACGCTTACTTTTCCGCTCGTCACCGTAGCGTGAAATTGATTTTCAGATTGTTCGCTATATCCGTTTTTTGAAAAAATTTCAACAAAAGTTTCACGCGGCATTCCGAAATTGAAATCGTAAATGTTCACTTTCGGATCGTTAAGAAAAATTTGTACGATATAATTATGTTCGGACGATTCGTTCGGGTAACCGCCGACCGAATATTTTACGTATTTTTCCGGATCGATAACATCGCCGGTTTCGCCTCTTTCGCCGTGATAACCGAGTCCGTAATACATATCCGAGCCGAATCCCCCGGTAGAAAACTCGTGTTCGGTACGAAAAGTGTCGTCAATTTTATCTCCGACCCAAAATTCAAGATTTGTTGTCGGTTTGTCAATAGCCGACGATTCAAACGCGCACGATATAAAGCAAAACGAACAGAAATAAATTGCAATAAATATCAAAAAAAGTTTTTTCATAATCAATCCCTCCTGATAAATATAGTTATTTTTACATATGAATTCATATAAAACCAAAATATTACATGGATGAAAGATTATTAAGGAGAAGAAAAATGAAACCTATCTAATCATGATGGCAAACCCTATTTATCGCTAACCGATAATCCGGCAGAAAATGCTATCCCGTTAAACGATATTATTCAAATTGCCGGCAATACTTAGCGCGTTATTGTAATTGATAAGATACCTGTTCCGAATTAATTTTTACTTTTAATTCTCAATCCATTGTCAATAAAGACGGATCTATAATTGCTTCTCTTTTTAACGCTCTGTACACACCGATTAACGTTGTAACCCCCATACCATCAAAATATTTTGGTATATGGTCTAATATTTCGCCGGTTTCTTTACAGAAGCACCCTTTGCAACCTATTAATTCCGACTTGTAAAAACCATAATCCAGATTTCGATCTTCT
>JAFTDZ010000288.1 GCA_017453885.1 Clostridia bacterium | reverse complement strand
TTTCGCGCAGGTTTCGCTCATAACTATATTTTCGGTCATCACGGAACGCAGGAAGCCGGCGACCTTCGCCCGATACACTTCGTCGGAGCCGTAGAAGGAAAATTCTATCTCGTCGCCTGCTTTCAGCCCTTCGGAAAGCCGCAGACACGGGTAAACGCCATCGTCGGAAAGTTCCACGCGGCGGTTGCGCTTGTCGGTCAGGCGGAACTTATCGTGCGAAACGTTGTATATTTCCACCGCCACGGACCTATCGCCGAAGCGAGCCTGAGAGGATGAAACGTAGTCCGATCCGGTCGTTTCCGCAAACGCGATAACTTCCGCGGTGTCGGCTTGCTCGTCTATTATTATTTTAGTTTCATAGTTGTAAATGTTGTTCCCTATAAGGCTTAAAAAACCGTTCATCGTGTCGTTCATGCCGAGTCCGCCCACAAGCAATATCATACAGCCTACGATGCCAAAGAGCGTCATAGCGGAACGCGTCCTGTGCCTCGTTACGTCGCGCAGGTTCCATTTGTTGCCGAAGGAAAGTTTGCCCCACGCCTTCGTCTTTTCTATTTTCAGCGGTTTTACCTTTTTGGGAACGTACGGGCGGAGCGCGTCCGCGGCGGTGCCTTTAAGCATTTTTCTCACGGACAAATAACTGATTAATGTGAGAAAAGCGAGGGTAATTATCATTATAACCCAACAGAACCAAGGGATGTAAAGGTTCCAGTAAGGCATATCGAAATAGGTGGCCATCATGCCGTTCGGGCTGACGATCACCGCCGCCACGAGATAGCCGAGCGCCACGCCGAGCGCGCTTCCGATAAGCCCCACGGTGAATCCGTAAGAAGTGTAGTGCAGGGTTATCGTCCTGTCCTTGAAGCCGAGCGCCTTCAGCGTGCCTATCTGCGTCTTTTCGTTCGCGGCTATCCTGTGCATCGTCGTTATCATCGTCAGTACGCCTATCAGAAGAAACAGCACGGGCAGTACAAAGCCCATCGTCTTGCCTTCTTCTTCCTCGCCTTTCGCCTCGCTGTAAACGGGGTAATCTTCTTTGGAGATAACGAGCGTCGTCTTGCCGAGCGCGGCGTTAATTATATCTTCCACTTCGTCCTTGTCTTTTTCGAGAAGTGCCTTATTTCCCACAATATTGACCTGCGGAAAGTAATCCGCCCCTATCGTGTTTACGAGTTTTTCGGGCGTTACGTACACGAAGGCGTAAACGTCGTAATCGGGCATAAGTTGGCTTTCGCCCGAAACGCATATCAGGTATTCGCTTATCTTTACAAGGCCGAGAACTTTTCCGGTCATCTTCTTGTTTGAATAGGTCAGGGTGAGATCGTCGCCCACTTTTATGTTCTTTTTTTCGGCGAACCTGTCGGAGAGCCAGAAGCCGTCCGCAGTCGAATCGTATCCCGCGCCGTCCGTCACGTGGAATTTTACTTCGCCCTCCACGGCGTTAAGCGAGAGGAGGACGTTTTTGTCCTGACCTTCCACGGTCACGTTTACCGAAAACGCCCGCTCGGCGCTCACTACGCCGTCTATCCCGCGCAGTTTTTCGGCGGCATCTGCCGTAAAGCCCGTTTTATCGTAAAGCCTGTAATCGGCAAAGCCCGTTTCCTCGTAAAACCTCTCGGTGTCCTTATACAGGCTGAACCATTCCATATTGAAGCCGAGGAACATTCCCGTGCCGATAGCAACCATTATCACCATTGAAACGAACTGCGCTTTGTATTTCCACGCCGTTCTGAAAAGTTTTCTCAAAAGCATATTACCATTCCACCTCGTCTGCGGAAAGGGGAGAGGGCTGAACGTCGTAGGAGAGTATCTTTCCGTTCTTCAGCCGGATAACTACGTCCGCCATCTTCGCTATATTCTGGTTGTGCGTAACTATAACTATGGTCTTTCCGTAATTTCTCGCCATGGAAAGGAGGAGTTTAAGCACTATAACGCCCGTTTCGCTGTCGAGCGCGCCGGTCGGCTCGTCGCACAGAAGTATCTTCGGGTTTTTGCATATAGCCCTCGCTATAGAAACGCGCTGCTGTTCTCCGCCGGAAAGTTCCGCGGGGAAATTCTTCATATGGTCTTTAAGCCCTACCTCGTCGAGAATCTTTTCCGCGTCGAGGGCGTTCGGCGCTATCTCTTTAACGAGCGCCACGTTCTCGTAAACCGTGAGGGTGGGTATCAGGTTATAAAACTGAAAAACGAAGCCCACTTCGCTCGCTCTGTACTCCGCAAGTTGGTTTTCGTTCAGGCGGGAAATATCCCTTCCGTTCACGGTAATTTTGCCGCTCGTGGGGGTGTCGAGCCCGCCGAGCAGGTTCAGCATCGTGCTTTTTCCGGCGCCGCTCTGCCCGAGCACCACCACGAACTTCCCTTCGTCAAGCGACATATCTATCCCGTCCAGTGCGTTCAGAACGTGTTCGCCGCTCGCGTAACTTCTCGTTACTTTTTCAAATTCAACTACTTTCATTTTTTACCTCGGATTCCGCGGGGAAAACCGCGGACAAATTTGTTTGTCATAACTAACAAAATAAATACTACCACTTTTTGTTAGCTATGTCAAACAAAATTTCGCGGTTTGCGAATATTGTTGACAAATAATCCGAAGTTTTGCTATAATCTAAAAAAGATTTTATTGAACGAAGGAAGTTTTTATGGGCAAAACGTTCATTCCGGCAGGGTACAGACCAACCCTCGATATTTACGATACTCAAACGGCGATAGGGATATTAAAACATACTTTCGAGGAAAAACTTTGCTATAAATTGAACCTCAAACGCGTATCCGCTCCGCTTTTCATCGATCCCGCCACCGGCGCGAACGACGACCTTAACGGATACGAACGCCCCGTAACTTTCGAGATAAAGGAAACGGGAAAGACCGCGGCGGTCGTCCATTCCCTCGCGAAGTGGAAAAGGCTCGCGCTGAAGCGGTACAACTTTTCGGTAGGAGAAGGGCTTTATACGGATATGAACGCCATTCGCCGTGACGAGGAACTCGACAACCTTCATTCCGTCTACGTCGATCAGTGGGACTGGGAGAAGATAATCACGCGGGAAACGCGGAACACGGAGTATCTTAAAACCGTGGTGCGCTGTATCGTTGACGCAATTTGCGAAACGCTCGAAGTGCTCAAGTGCCGTTACCCCCAGTTGCCGGTCGATCTGCGGCGGGAAGTTTCGTTTATTTCCTCGCAGGCGCTTGAAGATCTCTACCCGGGCAAAACGCCGAAAGAGAGGGAAACGTTGTATCTTAAAGAGCATAAAACCGCCTTTATCTCACAAATAGGCGGCAAATTGCGTTCCGGCGCCCCGCACGACGGGCGCGCGCCCGACTACGACGACTGGTCGCTCAACGGCGATATTTTATTCTGGCACGAACGCCTCGGTTGCGCTATGGAAATTTCTTCTATGGGCATACGAGTGGACGAGAGATCTCTGGACGAGCAACTCCGCCTTTCCGGCGCGGACGACCGCAGAAAACTACCTTACCACCGCGCCCTGCTCGCTGGCGAACTTCCGCTCACGATAGGCGGGGGAATAGGGCAATCGCGCCTGTCCATGTTGCTTCTGGACAAGGCGCATATAGGCGAAGTGCAGGTTTCCCTGTGGGATGACGAAACCGAAAAAACCTGCGAGGCAAGCGACGTAGATCTGCTGTGAAAAACGCCGTTTTTAAGCGATAAACGGCACTTTTGTAAATTACGAGGTGGAATTATGCAAAGAGGCGCTACGAGAAAAGACGTTTTGACCTTTGCCGGCGAAAACTTCGGAACAACGCCCGAATACCCGTGGGCGAAATATCCCGATTACGCCGTTCTGAGAAATTCAAACGGCAAATGGTACGCTATACTTATGAGCGTTCCGTGTGATAAACTCGGCGTGAAAGGTAGCGGAAAAAAGGAAATAGTAAACGTGAAAAGTTCGCCTGCGGACGTGGATTTTTTGCTTAAACAAAAAGGTTTTCTGCCCGCCTATCATATGAATAAAGAGGGGTGGATATCGATTCTTCTCGACGGCTCGGTGGAAAAAGACCTTGTTTTCGCGCTGCTTAATGAAAGCGCCGCTTTGACGCAGGCGGGCAAAAAGAGGTTGAGGACCGAACCGACCGACTGGCTTGTTCCCGCAAACCCGAAGTATTACGACGTCGTTTCCGCCTTTGAAAAGAGCGATACTATTCTTTGGAAGCAGTCGAGCGGCGTTATAGCGGGGGATATAATTTATCTTTACGTCGCTGCGCCCTATTCGGCGATACTTTACAGGTGCGTCGCCGTGGAAACGGATATTCCTTACGAATACGCGGATGAAAACGTGCGCATGAAAAAGGTGATGAAAATAAAAAAACTTTTCAGATACGGCGAAACGGACTTTACCATGAAAACCCTTAACGGTTACGGCGTGTTTTACGTGCGCGGCCCGCGCGGGGTTCCTTTCGGCTTGAGATACGCGCTTGAATCAAAGGCGGAAACCCCGTAAAACACGCAAAAACACGCAAAATTACAAAAAGCGGCGGCTTGAAAAATACAGCCGCCGTAATTTTTTTTCGATACAAATTTTATATTTTCAGAATATCGTCCGGCGAACAGTCTATCACCTTGCACAAAAGACCGAACGTGGCAAGAGAGGGCATTATCCTGCCCGAAAGGTATTGCGACAGCGTAGGTTTCGACACGCCGAGTTCCTTTGCTATCGCGGATTTTTTCTTTCCGCACGACTCTATTTCGTACTTTAACCGCTCTTTTATCTTTTTTTCGTATTCCGATATATCCATAATAACATTTTATTAGGTTTTGCCTAATTATGCTTGACATTTAGGTAATGCCTAACTATAATATTATTGTTTATAATTTTGCGTATATACGGAGGATAAGATGTCAACTATTGAAATAATTTTTTTCGTTTTGGTGGGGCTGATTCCCATTGCGTTAGACGTGATATGTCAATGGTCCTTTTACCCGTTTAACGATATAATATTATGCGGGGCGCCTGACGTTTCAAAAGTAAGGAAGGCAATAACGTTTGCGGTAACCGTGTTGTATATTCCATTATTGATAGTTCTGTTCAAAGGCGCTTTACCTATAACCGGCATGTTGGTCAAATTGAGCGAAAGCGCACCGGCAGAAAAGAATTTATTTATTTGGATAATGAAAATAAGACTAAAAACAGACGGTTTTTACAACGGAGTACCATTATTTGGTCGTTGGTGGATAGATTTTTCCATCGCCGTAATTGCGGTAATTGCCTATTACTACTTTTACGTTTTTATAAATAAAGCATTAAAAAATATTGTTTCCGCCGATATTGCCGCATATGAAGCGGCGGAAAAAAGGAATTCGAGTATGCCTAAGGAATACGAGTATGAAACCACTACTTATTACGACGGTTTTTCGGATAGCGTAAAGAGTTCCACAAAGAGAAGGGACGTTACCAAGTACGAGGTGTCCGTATCTACTTTTGGTTTAACGACCGCAGCGTTGATAGTCGGGTGTATTTTCTTTCCGCTTACGACTTACGCGGTACGAGTTATCGTTGCGTTTATCGCGCTCGTAAAAAATAAGAAATAAACAGACGCGGCGGCTTGCCGTTCAAACAAGCCGCCGCGTAAATTTTATAATACGATATTAAACTCTCTTGGATAAAACTTCTTTCTCGTACTTTTTGACTTCGTCTATCCATTCAAGACCTACGCCCGCATTCTTTTGAGCGCAGTAGTAATCCCATACGAAGGAGAAGGGTGAAGCCTTGAATTCTTCCTTCCAGGCGAGGCGGGCGGAAACGTCGCCGCCGTTTTCAAGCGCCTTTTCCGTGGCAACGGGCTGAAGGAGCGCCGCGAGGATAGCCTTCCTCGTGTTGCGCATACCTATAACCCAGGCGCACACGCGGTTGATGGACGCGTCGAAATAGTCGGTTGCGATATAAGTGTCCTGCAATTTGTTCATGCGGACAAGTTCTTCGAATATAGCGCGCGTTTCGTCGTCAAAGCCTACCACGTGGTCGGAATCCCAACGGACGGGGCGGGTAACGTGCAGAAGCACCGATTTATTGAAGGCGTAAATTCCGGAGAGCATCGCGGAAACCGTCTGCGTCGGGTGGTAATGGCCGGCGTCGAGCGTCATTATTATATGATCTTTCTTCGCATTCATAACGTAGCCCATGCAGAACTCGTGCGAGCCTACCGTGTATGATTCCACGCCTATGCCGAACACTTTCGATTCTATTCCGTCTATAACGTCCTTCACGTCCTCGGTGGCGGCGAAGATCTCGTCATAAGACTTTTTAAGGCGAAGGCGCGGGGCAAGAGTGTCGAAAGGCACTTCCTTGTCGCCGTCGGGCGTCCAGTGGTTGATAACGCACTTTTTGCCCGTTTTATCCGCGAAATACTGGCCTATTCTTCTGCAGGCTATGCCGTGGCGCACCCAGAATTTGCGGGTTTCCTCGTCCGCGCAGGAGAGGGTGCCGGCGGAAGTGCTCTTGGGGTGAGCGAAGTAGGTGGGGTTGAAGTCGAGCGCCATATCTCTCGCGTTCGCCCATTCTATCCACTTGTCGTAGTGTTCGGGTTTGATCTCGTCGCGATCGACGAATTTATCCGCTTCGAGATAACTTGCGTGCACGTTCATGCGGAGCGTGCCGGGTATGAACTTCATCGCCTCGTCTATATCCGCGCGGAGTTCTTCGCCGTTTCTCGCCTTGCCGGGGTAATTGCCCGTCGTCTGAATTCCGCCCGTTAAGGCTTTATTCTCTTTCAGTTCGGTTCCGCCCACGTCGTCGCCCTGCCAGCAATGCATGGAGATAGGTGTTTTGTCGGCAATTTCGATAGCCTTGTCAACGTCTATGCCGTATTGAGCGTAATACTCTTTGGCAAGTTCGTAAGCCTTTTTTACGTCGTACATAAAATACCTCTTATTTTTATTTGTCTATATTGTAACATACATTTGAAAATAAGACAAGTTAAATTAAGATATTTTTTTATCGGTTTCCGAATTTTCCTTTCAAACCGTCACTTGTTGTCGTTCGCAAAGTCCTTTTCCGCCACAACGGTCTCGCCGTCCGCGCCGATAAGAACGGAATTTACCGTATCGCCGTTGACGTAGCCTACGTACCAGTACGCCGCGCCGTTTTCATAGAGTACGCGAACGAAAATTTCTCCTTCCGCCTTGCCGCCCTTATATATTATTTTATCGCCGAGGGCGGTCTTTGCCGTGTCGAGCGCCTTTTCGTAACCGCAGGTATCCTCGGGAAGAACAGAAACGAGCGTGGCGGAAACTTCCTTCTCGCCTTTCAGCGTCACGGTTATTTCCTTTTGGCGGCAGGGCTCGTCGAGGATGACGGTAGCCTTCATAAGCGTATCCGCCTTCAGTTCCGGCGCGGCGGAATATTCCTTTCCGCTCACGGTTACGGTCACGGTATAAGCCCCGTAAAACGCGGAAGAATCGCTTATTTTAACTATCACCGCGGGCGTTTTGTCGCCAGCGATACCGTCCGCTATAAGGGGGATTTCCCTCTCCTCGAGGTAGGCTGTGAACACACAATCGCCGGTTCTTCCTTCGAGTACGTCCGTTCGCAGTTGGCTTACTATCGCGTCCGTCTTTTTCGCCGCGCACCCGCAAAGGAGCAAAACGCTCAAAACGACGGCGGCAAATAAATATACAGATTTTTTCATTTTCATATAAAACCTCCGTTTCTCGTTATTTTTATTTTATGGCGGCAGGGCGAAATTAAGAATATAACCGTTAAAAATATTTGCATTCAACGGCAAAGTATGGTATTATAAAAAGAAGAATCTCACAGGCGGCAGAGGGCTTTTCAATGAAAGAACTTATAAGGAAAACGGCGCTTACTACTTTAGCGGCTGCGGCGGGGGCGATACTCCTCGGCGCGGTCGTTTTGATGCTGTTTTTCCCGTCTGTCGTGTCGGATGGGGCGTACGGAATGGGGTTGTACCGCGTTTCCGCCACTTTCGCGCGTAGCGCCTACGAGAAGGACGGGGAATTTTCTTCCCTCAAAACCCTCGTGGAGAGGGCGATACTTGCTGAGAAATACGACCTCGTTGCCGGATACGCGCCCGCGTTTATTGCGGACGATAGATTTGAAGATACCGCCGCCGAAGAGGACGCCGGCAAGAGCGACGAACGCGTGGGCGATTATTATTCTTACGTTACGGGCAACCTCGCGGTGGCGCAATACGGCCGCGGCGAGCGGGAAGCCGCGCTGAACACCGCCGCGCTTTACACGGTGAGATACGAGCGTTACAACGCCACGGAATATCTTCTTAAAACCATCATCGATCGCGACGATAAGGCATTCGGCTCGGAACTTCTCGCGGAGATGAAAAAGTATTCCTTTTCGGGGGATGAAAAGGCGCTTCTCGACAGGGATATAAGCATTCTCGAATCATTTATCGGCTGAATTGCCGACGATATAAACTTTGGAGAAAATTATGCACGAAAAAATTCTGGTACTCGATTTTGGCGGACAATACAACCAACTTATCGCGCGGCGCGTCAGGGAGCAGCAGGTCTATTGCGATCTTTTACCCTGCGATATGTCGCTTGAAAAGATAAAGGCTTACGACCCGAAAGGCATCATCTTTACGGGCGGCCCGAACAGCGTTTACGAGGAAGGCGCCCCCACCGTAGATAAAGGCGTTTTCGATCTCGGCATACCCGTTCTCGGCATATGTTACGGCGCGCAACTTATCGCCCATTTGCTCGGCGGCAAGGTTATGCACGCGGATACCCGAGAATACGGAAAGATGGAGATAACCTACGAAAAAGGGGACTTGTTTGAAAATATCCCCAAGAAAAACGTGGTGTGGATGAGCCATACGGACTACGTGGGAAAGGTTCCCGAAGGGTTT
>JAFTDZ010000287.1 GCA_017453885.1 Clostridia bacterium | reverse complement strand
TTTCACCGCGATAGAAAAGGGGCTTTGCCGCTACGGGATACTTCCTATAGAAAACAGTACGGCAGGTTCGGTAAACGCGGTTTACGACCTCGTTCTCAAACATAAATTTTATATCGCCCGCACCCTGCGGCTAAAGGTAAAACATTGTTTACTTGCGAAAAAGGGCGCTTCTTTGTCCGACATTAAGGAAATTGTCTCTCACGAACAAGCGATAAATCAATGTTCGGAATATATAAAAAAATTCCCGCTCGCAAAGGTTACCGTGGTTGAGAATACGGCTGTTGCGGCGCGAATGGTAGCCGAGGGCGACCGCGCGGATATCGCGGCTATATCTTCACCCGAATGCGCCGACGTTTACGGGCTCGATATACTTCAAAGCGGGATACAGAACGCGGACAACAACTATACGAGATTCATCTGCATTTCCAAGAAACTCGAAATTTACCCGAACGCCGATAAGATAAGCGTGGTATTGAGTCTGCCGCACGTTACCGGTTCGCTCAATAAAATACTCTCTCGCTTTTCTTCGCTCGGGCTGAATCTGACGAAGATAGAATCCCGCCCGATAGCGTCGAGCGAATTCGAATTTGCTTTCTATTTCGATTTCGAAGGGGACGTCAGGAAGAAAGAAGTTTATAACCTTCTTTCCGAAATGTATAACACGCTCGAAAACTTCGCCTTCCTCGGCTGTTACAGAGAGGTCGGCTGATGCGCCCGCTATCGAACGCGCGCGCCGCGCTTATAGGTAAGCCGCTCGGCCACAGTTATTCCAAACAAATACACGAAAAGTTCGGCTATTCTTACGACCTTTGCGAAACCGAACCGGAGGACCTCGGCGCTTTGCTGCGCAGCGGAAAATACGTTGGGTTCAACGTTACCATTCCCTATAAAAAAGAGGTGATAAAACACCTTGACGGGCTTGACGAAGTAGCCCGGGAAACAGGCGCCGTAAACACGGTTAAGGTGAGAAATACGGGGCTTTTCGGTTATAATACGGACGCTTACGGGCTTGAGTTTTTATTGCGGACGGAAGGGTTTGACGTCGCCGGAAAAAAGGTGATGGTACTCGGTACGGGAGGCACTTCGCACACGGCGAGGTACGTTCTCAAAAAACTCGGCGCGGCGGAAATTATAACCGTGGGCAGAACTTCGCCCGTCAATTATGAAAATTGTTACGCGGTCGAAGGCGTAAAGATGATACTGAACGCCACGCCCGTCGGAATGTATCCCGATACGGACGGTTGCCCGATAGATCCGGCTCGGTTTCCCTCACTCGAAGGGGTTGCGGATGTAATTTATAATCCTCTCAACACCGCGCTCGTAAGGAAGGCGCGCTCTCTCGGAATAAAGGCGTGCGGCGGGCTTAAAATGCTCGTTGCGCAGGCGGTGCGTTCGGCGGAAATTTTTACCGACGCGAAAATATCCCCCGCCGAAGCGGAAAAGGTTTACAGGGAAGTGCGCAACAATTCCTGCGGGGTGGTGTTTATCGGTATGCCGGGTTCCGGCAAGACCACCCTCGGAAGGCTGACCGCCGGGATAACCGGCAAGGAATTTATCGATACCGACGAGGAGATAGAAAAACGCTTCGGCAAGAGTATCGGAAGGATATTCGCCGAAGACGGCGAAGAAGTTTTCAGAAAAGCCGAGGAGGACGCGATACGCGCCGCGGCAAAAAAGAGGAACGCCGTGGTTTCGACGGGCGGCGGCGCCGTTCTGCGTGATAGTAACCGCTTCGCCATCCGTGAAAATTCGATGGTGATCGCGGTGGAAAGACGGGTGGAAACGCTTGAAGTTTCCGGTCGCCCGCTCTCCCGCTCAAGGGAAAAACTGATGGAGATGGAACGGGTAAGAATGCCGATTTACCGCGATTTAGCGGACTTTCGGATAAATAACGACGGAGATATAAATTCCGCACTCGAAAAGATAAAGGAGTTTTTATTATGAAGTTTCTCGTGATAAACGGCGTGAACCTCAATATGCTCGGCATTCGGGAAAAGAACCTTTACGGCAATGAAAATTACCGTTCGCTCGTCGCGTTCATAAAGGAAAGCGCGGCGAAGGCGGGCGTCAAGGTCAAGTGTTTTCAAAGCAATTACGAGGGCGGAATAGTTACCGAGATACAGCGCGCGCGCGGCAGGTACGACGGAATAATAATAAACGCCGGCGCCTATACTCACACGAGCATAGCGATTCTCGACGCGCTCAAGGCGGCGGAGATTCCCGCGGCCGAAGTGCATATAACCGATATAAATTCCCGCGAGGAATACAGAAAGAAAAGTTTTATAAGCGAATACGCCTTCGTCACTATATGCGGCAGGGGCTTCGCCGGCTATGCGGACGCTATTTCCGCTCTGACCGAATATATAAACAAGAAAAATTAAAGGATGCGCGTTATGAAATTCAACGATATTTTCAAAGACTTAAACCTCACCGACTACGCTCCGATACCGTTCTGGAGTTGGAACAACGAACTCGACGAAAACGAACTCGTCCGCCAGATACACGATATGAAAGAGGCGGGCATGGGCGGTTTTATTATGCACGCGAGGACGGGGCTTACCACTCCGTACCTCGGCGAAAAGTGGTTCAGGTGCATAGAAGTATGTCTTGACGAGGCGAAAAAACTCGGAATGAACGGCTGGATCTATGATGAAAACGGTTGGCCGAGCGGTTTCGCAGGCGGCGAACTTCTGAAGGAAAAGGAGAACCTCGCCACATATCTGGAAATTGAAACGGGAGCCTTCGATCCGCAGGCATATTGCTCGTTTATTTGCGATAAAGGCGGTTTCCGCCGTGTGAACGCCGAATGCGGGGCGGGCGAATATTACAACGTGATGCTCAGATATTCCCCCGCGAACACCGATATATTAAAGCCTTCTTTGGTAAAGAAATTCATCGACGCCACCTACGAGGAATATTACCGCCGTTTCAAGGACAGGTTCGGCAAAGAACTGAAAGGTTTCTTTACCGACGAGCCGCAATACTTCCGTTGGGGCACCCCTTACACGGTGGAACTTATCGGCTACTTTAAGGAACGCTACGGCGAGGACGTTCGCGACGGACTTATCCACTTGTTCTTCGACGGCGAGGAGGATTATCCTTTCCGCGTGCGCTACTATTCCGC
>JAFTDZ010000286.1 GCA_017453885.1 Clostridia bacterium | reverse complement strand
GTCTGTCTGTCTGTCTGTCTGTGAAGAAATTATCGCAGATATCGTTGCGGTTGTCAACGGTTTTACGGAAAAAATTACTTGAAATTTTCATCACTTCTCTCCTTTTCGCCCTTATTATATCACCCTGACAGAGTGAAATAAAAACTTTTTTTAATACTTTTTCGGTAAATCGCTTTACCTTAACCGCGGTTTTGCCGGAACTATATAAAAGTCAGTTATAATTATAATTTTCGTTATAACCGTTCTTCCAGCCGGATGTATCTATGCCGAGGACCTCTATCATTTTCAGGGCTCCGTCGCGCAGGCGTTCATCATACTTTTTGAAAAACTGGTCGTCGCTCTTATATTTTCCCTCTATCCATATCTGAAAATATCTTGACATATCCGTCTGCGTTTCAATTGTTACGCCGGTAGTCCAACGGCAACTCGGGCTGCGCGGGAAGGTGCCGCCGATATAGTCCTGAATTTCCGCGGGAATGATAGAGCCGTAAACCGCGCCGATATATTCGCCCGCCTTTTCATCTACCATTCTGTCGATATTTTCGGGTTTGGTAAGCCACATAAGAAACAGTTTCGACGCGAGCAGATGCGCCTCTCCCTTCGTTTCGACCGCCTGTTTGCATATGTTGAAAGATTCGGATATGGGCGGATTATACGCGCCCTCTCCGCTTTCGAAGTCGGCACAGTATTCGCTCGTTGACGAATCGGCGAGCGGCGTGGGAAAAACGCCGTATTCGAACTTCCTCTCCGCGTTGACGTTCTCCGCGCTCAAACGCCACATTCCGTCTTCCATCATCGCTACTTTGCCCCGGTTCCAAAGCGGTTCGTAATCGGTGTTCGCGGCGCCCGCGTCTAGAATGTTTTTGTATTTATATTTTACTTCGTTATACATAGAAAGAATATTCTCGCGATTCTTTCCCTGCCCGTAAAATACTCCCTCGTAAACGGCGCGGAGAAGTTCGTTCTGCGTCATATAGCCGTTCCCGTCGTAATCCCATTGTTCGCGTATGTTGGCGGCGTAAGTCGGGCCGAGAGAAAACTGCACGTCCCACACGTCAACGTTCGCCTTCGCGTTGAGCGACCACGGCGCGACGGCGGTATAACCCGCCTCTTTAATCCGCGCGCATACGGTTTTGAATTCTTCCCACGTGCGGGGAATTTCAAGATCGAGTTCGCTAAATATATCCTTATTGTAAAAGTAAGCGGTTGCCGTGCCGGGATAGCACATAACGGGTACTGCGACTATGTTTCCGGCGGCATCGGAAGTCATATAATTCGTCCACATATATTCGGGGAACATATCTTTCCATCTTGCGCTGCCGCGCTCTCCGCTTTCAATGAAAACGTTCGGTTCTTCCATTATTTCGTTCAGGTTCACAAACCAGTCCCTGTCGGAATATTCCGAACCGTGCATACATACTATATCGGGCGCGTCGTTGGCGGCAATTTGCGTAGTCATCCATTGAGCCCAGTCGCCCACGCTCTTTTTGGAGTACGCCCATTGAACGGTAACGTTGGGGAACATTTCGCAAAACTCGTCGGTAATATCCTGAATGGAACGGAACACGACGGGCTGTTGTTCGGTAGGCTCGGTATTTGTGGTAGGCATAAGTTGATTTATGTCCACGAGAAGGGTTATGGGCTTGCCGTCGTTTATGGTTATTCCTTGCCAGGCGTCGGCGGGAACATCGTCCCTTTCGGCGCACCCCGCCAATTGCAACAGCCACACCGCCGCGAGCGCGAACGCCGTAACTATCCTTATTCTTCTTTTTTTATCCGATATAAATCCGTTCATTTTTATCTCCCGTCAAAATTTGACCGACGCGCTCGTAAGCCCTTCTACGTAAAAGCGGTTAGAGAAGGTAAACAGCAGTATAAGCGGTATCGACGATATAAGATATCCTGCGAAAAGCGTGGGATAACTGCCTGAATTTGCCGAAATGAATTCCTTTTTTATAGCGGCGGCGATGGTGAGTTTCTGCGTGGCGGTAGGTATCGCTATCATCGGCCAGATGTAGTCGTTCCAGGCGCCGGAAAGTTGCATTATGGCGAGCGTTGCGAGTATCGGCACGGAAAGCGGCAGGCAAATGCGCGTATAGCATACCCAGTCGCCCGCACCGTCTATCTTGGCGGCTTCGAAAACGCTTTCGGTTATCCCCTCGAAAAAACTTCTTAACAGGAACACGCCGAAAACCGAACCGCCCGTAATTATCGGTATGATAAGTATCAGATAAGAATCCGTTCCCACGAGTTTCTTGTAAAGCATAAAACTCGGCACGAGCGTCATTATTGCGGGCAGCATCATAAGCCCGAGGACCATTGCGTAAAGAAAGTTTTTCATAAAGAATTTCATTCTCGAAAACGCGTACGCCGCAAGCGTGGAAACCGCGAGCATACCGAGCGTGCCCACTCCGCCAACGAACACCGTATTTACTATATAAAGCCATAACTTTTCAGCCGCGTAAAACACGTTTTCGAAATTCAGCGGAAGCGTGGGATACCACTTGGAGAGATTGAATTGCGCGTTCGTTTTGAACGAACACCAAACCGCCATAAACAGCGGATAGACCATTATTATAAGAAGTAAAACGAGAACAGCGTGATCTATCGCCTGACCGAGGATACTTTTCTTCTTCATCATAAGTCGCTCTCCTTTCTGCCTAATCTGAACGATAAGACCGTAAGCCCCATTATAAGAACGAACAGGAAAGTTCCTATCGCGCTGGCGTAACCCATTCTTCCCGAAGTAAATGCCGCCTGATACATAAAGTAGCCGGGCACCATGGTATAGTATCCGGGGCCGCCGCCCGTCAAAAGGAATTGCACGGAATAGTCCTGCATGCCGGTTATAAGCCCGTTTATAAGGAAAAAACGCATCTGACCGAATATCTGCGGCAGGTCAATATTCCATATGATAGAGAAAGTACCTGCTCCGTCGAGCCGCGCGCTCTCGCGCACTTCGGGGGAAAGCGCGTTAAGACCGGATATATAGATGAGAACGTTCGTTCCGCCTATCCAGGGGAAGCCCATAAAAATTATCGCGGGGATAACGGTATCGGTGTTATTGAGCCAGTCTACAGGGTGCCCGCCGACGAATTTATACAGGGCGGTGAGCAAGCCGAAGTTGGGGTCGTATATGTAGTTCCACAGCATCGTGGTGACTACGCCCGGCGCCACTATCGGAATAAGTATCCACAGGCGGTAAGAAGATTTCGCCCTCTCGGAACGCAGGTTGAATATCATCTCCGCTACGATGAGCGGCACGAAAATATTTATTATAAGTTTAGGGACGAGAAGTTTGAGCATCGTAAGGCACGACGGCCAGAAAACTTCCGTATCGGAGAGAAACTCCCTGTAATTTTCGATGCCCGTAAACCTTGATTCGCCGGTGTCTTTCCAGTCGAAAAAAGAGTGATAAACCCCGCTTATCGCAGGATAATACGAAAATGTGAGCAGGAAAAAAAACAGCGGCAACAAAAACAGATACGCCTTTTTCGATTCGTATAATTTTCTACCTATTCTCTTTATCGGCGTCAATCCGACCTCGTTCGGCCGAGCCGCGGCGGTTGCAGATCGCTTCATAAAAATTCTTCCTTTTAATTCGTTCAACGGCTTATATCGTAAAAAATATCGTCGGTCATCATTCCGTTTCCGTTTTCAACGGCGGGGGCAGCCATCTGAAGGACGTATTCCGCCCTTGCCGAAACGGTTATGAAAACGGAATTGTCCTCGTCCCTTAACGACAGAGTGACGGGCTTTACGTTGCTTTTGTTCCCTTTATAACACCTGTATTCTATCACCGCGACGCCGTTTTCATCGGTGGCTATCCTGCCTATAACATTTCTGTTTGTCTTTGCGTAAAGGACGTGGCCGGATACCGGCTTTCCGTTACGCGTCAATAAAACATTGAAAACAACTTTAGTTTGTCCGTCGGCTATGCCCCAGTCGGACGGAACGGGTTCTCCGTACGCGTCGTACACCGGTCCGTCGGATATCCTCTCTACGGACAACAATTCAAAGGCGTAAGTCTTTGATATTACGGTATCTACCAGCGCGAGAATGCCGAGAACTGCCACGATGCCGAGAATTACCGCCGTTTTTTTCAGAAAAGCCTTCATAGTTTCTCCTCTGCGTGATACTTCACGGTAACGGCGTCCTCTCCGCCGTATTCCAAGGTAACGGCGGTATTTTCCGAAAGGTCGTAATGTAACCAGGAAACGCCGCTCCAGACAGGCCGTTCGATCGTGCTTACGGCGGGTTTGCCGTCGATACTCACGGTCATTCCTTCGGGAAGACCGAACGGCGTCCTCTCGGGCGAGCCGTTTTTCGTAAAAGCGAATTCGATATATTGCGCCGCTTTTACGTTAAAGGAAAGTTTCTCTCCTTTGATAAGCGTGGTTTTAAGGAAGGGCGCGCCGCATGGAACGATCTTCCATTTTACGAGGGTAAAGCCTTCAGCGCTCACGTTAACGGGTACGGCGTCACCGAAAACTTTTTCCTCTCTCTCTATTATCTCACCGTCTTTTATTATAGCGGCGGCGATCGTTTTCGCGTAGTTTCCGCATGGGAAAGAAAGAGTGTAAACTACATCTTTTTTGAGCGGATTGACGATGACCGAATACCCCTCTTTTTCCGAGCGCAGGCTGTATCCGTAAGGTTCCCCTATTCGTATATCGCCACGGAGAAGTTCCGGATAAAAACCGTTTTCACAGGCATGATCGAAAATTCCGTTCACGAACTTCCAGTATTCGGCGTCCGCCCCGTCAAGCCCGCTTATATCGCCGTAGAGGAAAAGTTTTCCGCCGCCGCGCATCACGTTGAGAACCGTGCCCTCGCGGAAGAGAGCCTTGCCGAGGTGATATATGGTGGTGGTTCCGCCGAGCATCGTTCCGTGGTCGTCTATACGGGTGAGCGGCAAGGCGCTTTCGGCAAAGCATCGGATCATCGAATCGGTGTACCATACGAGGGACGCGGCAGTATTTCCGCTGGCTATTTCAGCCGGCCTCGGATCTCCGCAATATATGAAATCGACGTATTCCGCCCAGTAAGGCGAAACGGCGTATCCCGCCCTCTTTTTTATGCTGCCGAGCCAATCGAGCGAAGTAGTCCAGCCGTTATAGCACAGCACTTTGAGTTCCGGCTCCGCCTTCTTCAGAACGGATATCATCTCTATGAAATTCCTGACCGATCTCTCTTTAGACTCGAGCGTGTCCGTAGAGTGCCCGTGATCGGGGTTTTTGCATTCAAAATATGCGAAATCGAGTTTAATCATCTTTATCCCGCATTCGCGTATCTGTTTAAGAATTGCCTGCGTCATAAGTTCGGCGGTGCGCTTGCACGAAAAGCAGAGCGACTTATTGCCGAGCGCGGTATCAAGTTCTTCGTAACCGGTCATTCCGGCGTGGATACAATTTATATCGAACCAAAGGCCGAATTTCATTCCGGCGTTTTCAACCGCTTTTACCACGGCGGCGTTACCGCGGGGAAAAGACGAGCGCGAAAACGATGTGTAAGGCGCGTTCTTTTCAAACCAATACGCGTCCATCAGATAATAATCGAAACGCGCGCCGGTTTCTTTCATAAATTCGCTTATTTTCTCTACGTTTTTAAGCGACATTTCTTCCGTGAGGAACGGCCCTTCGGCGGACAGGTCGTCGTGAAGGCCCCAGTCGCAATAAATTTTAAGCGGTTTTACGCGCGGCAACTTTCCATTCAGGTAATCGGTAAACTCGTTGAATATGTCTCCGCTGCAACCCATTCCGTAAACGACGGGCAGGGCGCGGAATTCCGTATATTTTTCAAACGGCGATTGCGTGAAACAGAGAGAGGAACCCTCATAACCGTTCTGCGCCGCGGGGAATTCTATGCCGCACCACATAAAGTCGTCTTTTCCGTCGCCGAGGAATACGGGTTGCCCTTCTCCGCCTCGCCGCACGGCAGCGTTTACCGAGGAATTTTCCAGGCATACGCGCTTTACGAACGTTTGCCTGCCGAAACGGAAAGTCACGTTTTTCACGAATACCCGCCCGAGCGCCGAAAAGCGGACCGCGGCCTCGGTATCCCCTTGCGCGTAAATGAATTCCACGCTGTTTTCGTCGCTTTTTTCGCCTACGAGCGAAAATTCGCCGCCGCGCAAAACGCGAGTGTATCCGTCGCTCTCTTCAACGTACAGAACGAACGGATCGGTCACGGAAAAGAACACAGCCTTCCCCGTGACGCGTTCCCTGAATACGAGCATATCTCTTTCCGCGTACAAACAACCTGTTTCGTTTTTTATTTCATTCATGATTTTTTCCTGCCATATTTTTTTGAGTAGATCTTCTTACAACAACTTCCGACGGCAAAAATACCTTTACCGGAAACTTCCTTTTGTGATTTATTCTGTCGAGGAGCATTTCGGTAACGAGTCTGCCTATCTCCTCTTTATATATTCTCAATGTGGTGAGCGATACTTTACTGTAATTTGAACGGAGTATATCGTCGTGCCCGGTAACGGATACGTCCGCCGGAACGGAATAACCCGCTTCCAGAAGGGCGTCCATCACCCCTATAGCCATCTCGTCGTTCATACAGCACATTATTTTAGGCGGTTTTTCACCGGCGGACAGCAACTTCGCCATCTCCGAATATGCCTGTTTATAGTTGTATTCGCCGTTAAAAGAATATTTATCGTCAAGCGTAAGGCCTATTTCTTCGGCGTATAAATTCACGACGACGTCGCGCCGCTTATCTCCGCCGAACACGAGCCCAAACCGCGTATAACCGAGTGATTTGATATAGTCGAGCATGGTATTCATAGACGTCATAAGATCTACGCCCACGAAATCCACGTCTTCCCTGACCTGCCCGTATATACTTGAAAAATATTTGACGTACCCCGAAAGATACCGCATAAGTTTATCGGGCAGATCGCCGAAAAGGATCATTCCGTCGAACCTTTTGTCCGCAAGGGGTTTACCCTCTCTGAAAAGAGCGACGACCTCATCGACGTAAAACCTCGTGACCTGATAATTTTCCTTATCGAGAACGGATTTTATGCCTTCTATTATCCTGTCGAAATAGGCGTTTACCTGCATTTCCGCGCCTTTATACGTAATGTAACCTATGCGGATATCGTTCGGACTCTTCAGGGAATGG
The DNA here is from genome assembly GCA_017453885.1 of Clostridia bacterium. GTDB lineage: Bacteria > Bacillota > Clostridia > Christensenellales > Borkfalkiaceae > RGIG3732. The sequence goes on along the minus strand of JAFTDZ010000286.1, from coordinate 9,334 downwards.
TTTGCGAGGCGGCGCGCGCTGAAATCCGGCACGTAAGCCTGCTTTTCTATTTCGCGCAGGACTTTTTCTCTCGTTTCCGGACGGCATTTCAGCGTATTGTCGCCGTTCATTATCCTCGATACGAGAGCGATGGAAACGCCGCAGGATTCGGCAATATCTTTGATAGTCCTTTTCACCTTTATCTCCTTTTTATTCCTTTATTTTGGGAATCTTTTGTTTTTTCTTGCTTTTATTATAACAAAACTTGCGGCGGACGGCAAACGGTTTCACCGCCGACGCGGGAGAGTGAAAATTTATCGTTGTCGGCGGCGAGATCCGCCGCCGACAACGCGGTTACTTGATTGTTCAGTTTTCTTTCTTTTTGAAAACTACGAACGCGGACGCTATGAGCGGCAGAGCGAGAACGCTTATCGCGCCTACGCCGCCCAGACAACCGCTTGCGTGACTGCTTTCTTCAACGCTATCGGCGTCGGACGCGGAAGCGCCGTCGGAAGCGCTGTCCTGCAGGGCTTCCGCCTTGCTTATGGTCTTGAATTTTACCAAAACGGAACACGCTATAACTGTTTCATTTTCATCATACGCTATTATCTGTACGGCGTAATCCGTGGTGGCGGAAAGGCCGTTTAAGGTTTCGGCGTAAGTTGCGTCTCCGGAGTAAATGGGACCTTCATTGGAAATATATTCGTAGGGTTCGTCGCTGCCTTCGGGATTGACTTTGTAGAGCCAGATCTTATAGGTGTCTGCGTCGGCAACTTCGTTCCAGCATATATCCGCCTTGTTGTAAGATACGTTTGCCGCAGATACGGTAAAGCCTTCGGTGGCGTCCTGCGGGCGAACGGTGGTATCGGCGGCATCTCCGAATGTCATCACCTGATCGAAATATATCGTGTGGAAATAGTCGCCGTCTGCCCAAGCCTCGCTGTTCCTTCTCGAGTCGCGGTGTTTGAGTATAAGGTGAACTTTTCCGCCGACGGCATATATATCGGGAATATAGAAACCCTGACTGAACGTGTAAACGCCTTCGCCGTAGCCGGAAGCATTCTCCGCAGTAGTGGACATGGTGAGAAGCGAAGGACTGCCGAGCAATCTTTCTTTATCCGCAAGCCACATATCGTAATTGCCGCGAGCCTCGTAATAAATAACTTCGTTACCTTCATCGTCGTAACCGGCAAGGTAAACGTAAATGCCGTCCGCCTTATAATTCGTGGTGGAATCGGTAACCGTCATTCTGTAGAAAATATTCTGCGCGGCGGTATAAACCTTAACGGTACCCGTAGCGCCTTCGGAATTGCCGTGAAGTTTGATAAGATCGTACGTTTCGGCATTATTCCAGTCACTTTCGGTAGGCATACTTACAAGGTCGGTGATGACAATTTCAAGGTCGGCGTTTTCCGGACCTTCGGTGGGATCGGGATCGACGGGTACTTCCGGTTCGGGTTCGATATCCTTCTCTAAAGGATCTTTTTCGGTCACCTCGCCGAGATAGAGTTTATGCGCGAATCTTATGGCGTGCGGATAAGAAGTGATACTGTCCGCCCAACCGTTTTCCGCGGTCTGCGCGTCGGCGTGGGAGAAATCGACGGTGAGCCATGCTCCCTTTACCGCGAGATCGCCGAGGTCGTACGCGGCGGTGATGGAATAAGTGCCGTCGCCCTTGCTGTCCTCGTAAAGCGTGGGTTCTCCGAGCCCTTTATCGCCTACCATCCAGTTAACGGCGTATTTACCTCTTTGATACTGCGTCTTTCCGCCGATGGTGAGAGAATAGGAAGGACGGTCGTTGGTGGAGCCGTCGGTGTTGGCGTCGGGAACTATCTGCGTGGAATCGTTCACGTTCACTTTGAAGTAAAGAGTTTTACCCGCAACTATCAGGCTTACCGTACCGGTAGCGCCTTCCGTTTCGGCAACGGGCGTCATCTCGTAAACTTCTGCTTTATCCCAGTCGGACGCGGTAAGTGCGCCCTCTATCATGGGAACGACGTAAGTATATTCAACGGCGGGTTTGCTTACGAGGTAAAGCGTGCCGCTGAAAGTCGTCGCTTCGCCGCTGCCCCAAGCCGCGTCTGCGGTGGTTGCGTCGTTATGGGTGAAAGTTACGGTTACGGCATTGCCCGCGCCGTAATCGGAACCGAGATCGATACCGACGTACATAACGTAGGCTTTGAGGGAAGCGTCGTAATATCTTTCGCTCTGTACTTTGTCGAAACCGCCGGTTTCCCAAACGGGCGCGCCGTTATTGTTTTCAAAGTGCCCTTGAGACGAATAACTCGTTTCGCCTATTTTGATCTCGTAACCGAATCTGTCCTTACCGTCAAAATTCGTTTCGTCGCCGAGAACGGCTTTTAAGAACAAATCTTTATCTACGAGCGCGAATTTTATAACGCTCGTATTTACGCCGGTCATGGCGTGGGAATAAACGGTTTCCCATTCTTCTTCCGTAACGAAACCGTTATCTCCGCCGGTGACGGAACCGATTATTTCAGCCGTGCCTACGGTTTCCTCCGCGCCGGCTACGATGGTGGTTATTCCCGCTGCGCCGCAAATCAAAACGGCGAGAGAGAGCAACAATGCTGTGAGTTTTCTTTTCATTTTTTTATCTCCTTATCTTTATTCGGCTTAAAGCCGTATTTAACATATAATTATTTGAAATACAATTCTCCGGCGTTTCTCACGTCATAAGACGCGTGAACGTCGTTCCAGGCGACTATAGACTTATAATCGGTACTCGCGCGGTCGTTATACACGAAACAGTCGAAGCCTATCGTATCGAGCGGGTTCTGAACCGTTTTATATCTCCACGGCATTTTCACTTCCACATTGTAACCTTGCGCCGTTTTCTTTACCGCCGTAATAACGCCGGCGATACCGGAAGAATTTCCGTCGGTAACTTCCGCCCCGCTACGCGTTGCCGTGACGTTGCATATTTCCGAAGGATCTTCGGCAAAGCGCTTTTCGTCAATCATAACGTAGGTCACGTCGCTCTCGTTTACGGAAAGATCTTTTACCTCGATCAGAAAATACAGATAAGTCTTGTTGTATGCTGCGTAGATCTTCGCGCTTATGTCCCCGGGAACGGCTCTGTCGTTACTGACAACCCGCGTGACCGCTAAAACGGCGGCTTCTTCATAAAGGGCGTCCTTTTCTCCGTCAACGGAAGGTACGTCGTTTATAAGCGGAATACCGGCAAGTTGTTCCTCGTAAGCCGTATGCGCTTCCCTGTACGGCGTTACGGTTACGCTATTATACACGTTTCCGTCGGGCAAAACCATAGTTCTGCCGGCAAACTCCGCAGGATTGAACGCCGCGATATGGATATCCCAGGTATGGGCGTATTGTCTCCAGTCGTTGCCGGATTCCGCCATTTTACCTTCCATATACGCCGCGTACACGGTATGCGTTTTAACGTGACCGTATCCGTCCGATATGAAATCGGGATACCCGCGGACGAACCCCGCTCCTTTTGAAAGAACGTTTTCGTTCGCCGCCGCCTCTATATAATTTTTATAGGTGAAATTATACCCGTCGGAAGATTCCATATAAAATATTTTTGAAAGTCTGCCTTCGGTGTATTCGTAGGCGTACATAAATTTACCGGTAAGGTCGTTATATTTAACGCCGCTGCCCGCCCGCAGGAAAACTTCTCTGCCGGCGGTGAAGTTCACGCCGTCGTCGGAAGTGGCAACGTACATTCTGTCGCCCTCTATAAGCGTGTGCGTATAATAAAGGTAATACTTTCCGTCCTTATAGCACACGGAAGGCTGACCGAAACCGTAAAAACCGTAACCGCTACCGCCTGCTTGCTGGCTTTGATCCCAACTGTCCGCCATCTGTTCGTCAGTCATGCGGATTATCGGGTAAGGCTCGCCGTCCTTACCGCGGACGTTCCACCTCTTTCCGTCGGAAGACGTAGCGAGGAAAACGTTGTTGTCGAACTCCTTCCAACCGTTGAGAGTGGCGGGCGCCTCGAAATACATTTTGTATTCGCCGTCTATCTTGAGTACCGCGGGTTTGCCGACGTGAAGTTTTATCCATTCGGTGTTTTCGGCCACCGTCATTATCTTCTCGGCGTTTCTCCAGTGTTTCAGATCCTCGCTTTCGGCGTACCATATGGTATCGTAGCCGGAATTTCTGCACCACCACATTTTATAAATGCCGTCGTCCTCGTCATAAATTATCGACTGCCCCCAATCGTACTTGTCGTCGTAGGGGTAAGCGTCGATAATGCAATCGCCGAGATCGAGCGAAACTACCTTTTCTCCCGCCCACGCGGAAGGATCGCCGAAATCGTAATTTTCCGCGGAATAATCGACGACCTTATCGTCGGACGAAGTTTTTATACCCGACGAGCCGGTATCGGATCCGCTGCCGGAGCAAGCCGCCGCCGACAGCATAAGGACCGCCGCGGCAAAAAGCGCCGTTAATTTTCCTTTCATCTTATAATTTCCCCTTTATTTTTTTACGAGATATACGTCGCCCATTCCCTCTGTATAGCGGAACGAGTCGCCCGTGTTGTTGCTCCATACTACCATTGCCTCTCTGCCGACGCCGTTACCCATAGCGTCGTTTATCTGGAAGTCCACGCCGATGCACGCGTTTTCCTCGATATATTCTTGGGCAAATTCATACCAGGGCACTCTCCATTCCACGGCGTATCCGTAAGAGGTCTTTTTTACGCGGCGGCGTATTTTGCTCGTTTCGAACTCTCGCGTTATATCGCTTTCGCCCGCGCCTTTTATTATGAAATTAGTGTTGTCGGAATCCGTACAGATCATATATTGTTCGAGTCCGTACGCTATTTCGTGCCCGTTGGCGGGGTGATCGTTGGGGGTATCTATGAACACGTCGAGTCCGTCGTGCATATAACTCGCAAGATCGTTGACCAAAGGATAACTGCTGTCTATCACGCTGTCGTAAACTCTCGCGAACATATAGAAGTAATCTTCGTTCCAGGCGAGATACGCCTCTCCCCAGGTATCGGTCAGGTTGCTTCCGTAACCGTAAACGGGGCGGGTTATCTCAATCTTCGTCGCCTTGGAATATATCTCGTCCATCTCACCGTCTATCTTTATTTCGCCGTCTGCGGCGTAAACGGCGTCCGCAGAAGGACGGGTGTATGTGTTGGCGCGGTCGCGGTAACCTTTCAAGTTATTTTCCGTTGCGGCGGCGCCGTTGGGAAGGGTTATCGTCCTGCCGGCGTATTCCTTCGGATTTACGGCGTGAATGTATCCGTCCCACGTGGTGTGGCCGGCGCGCCAGTCGTCGGTAGTCGATTTAGAACCCTGAAGGTGTATAACGTAAAACGTTTCGGTATCTACTATACCGTGGGCGTTCTTTACGAATTCGTAAAAACTCGTCTGTATGGTTGTACCGTCGTAAGAATAAAACTCGTTTGCCGAAGCGGAAGTGAAATCGAGCGTTTGGCTCTCCCATATGCTTCCGCCCACCATCATATATTTCCCTGTCTTTTCGTTGTAAGTAACGCCTCTGCCGTTACTGCCGGCGATTTTTTTGTGGGTGGAAATATCCCCGAAATCATAGCCGTTTTCGGAAGTGGCTACACGCATTTCGTTTATATCCTTGGAGTATATAACGTAGCAGTAGGTGAGATAAAATTTTCCGTCCTTATAAAACACCGAGGGCTGACCTGCGCCGTAATCTTTGGAATTGAAGTTGCCCATAAGTTCCTTAGGCATGGCAACCACCGGCTGCGGCTGACCTTTATCGTCAGAATAGAATTTCCACTCTTTTCCGTCCTTGGAAGTTGCGAGCATCACCTGATTATCCCATTCGAGAACGGTCTGCGTTATATCGGGATCTTCCGACGCGGGCGCCTCGAAATACATATAATAAGTATCGCCTACGTGTATTACCGAAGGTTTGCCGAGCATCCCTTTCATATTGTCGTACTTGGTAATGTTCACGGCGTTCGGGGAAAGAGAGATCACGCGTTCCACGTTATACCAGTTTTTAAGATCGACGCTTTCCGCATAGAAGATCGCGTCGTAAACGGCGGGGCGTACCCACCACATTTTGTAAACGCCGTTTTCCTTTATCACGGAGTGTCCCCAGTCGTAAACGTTGTCGTCTATCACGTCCTGAAGATATACGTGGCCGAGGTCGAGCGAAGTATATTCGTCGCCCGCCCAGGTGCTTTCGTCGCCGTAGTCGTAATTTTTATCCACGATTTCAGCCGTGGGCATTTGTTGCCGCTTGCGCGGAGTATATTCCGCGTCGCCGGAAATTTCCGCGTCCGACTGCGCCTGTACCGTGGAAGATGATTTTTCTTCCGTGGAAGAATTTGCTTTCTCCTTACACGACGCCGCGCCGAAAAGCAATGCCGCGCCGCATACGAGCGAGATGAGTTTTAAGAATTTTTTCATGATTTATCCTCCTGTTTTATTTTTTGTTTTTGATAAAAGCCGCCGCGAGTATTGCCGCCGCGCAAGCAAAGGGCGCCGAGGCGTTTCCGCCGCAACCTTTATTTTTGCTTTCGGCGGTCGATTCTTCCCCGACGGAAACTTCGCTTTCGGGCGATACTTCGGCGGAAGTTTCCTCCTCAATTACATCGTAATCGCTTACCTCGAGGGTTTTAAGCAAAGTCTGAGCGTAAATACGGGCAAGATAATCGTTTGCGTGGTTTACGTTATTGCCCGTCATATCCGCATAGTTTTTTATTTGAAGAAGCCCTTTGTGCACGCCGCCGATATTTACGGCGGCAACGCCCTGTTTTTCATACCGCGTCAACGCGTCGTAAAATTCCGTCTGGTGCCCGTAAAATTTATACGCGTCGTAATTCGGAAGCATGGTCCCCACAAGCAAAACGTCTATATCTTTATATTTCGTTTTTAATCCCTTCGCTATGCGGCTTGCGTTCACGGCGAAACTTTCCGCGTCCCTCGCGGTGTCGTTCATACCGAACGCAACTACGGCAAGATCGATTTCATCATAAACGTTGAGTATTCCGCCGCGGAGATTCGATAGCCCCCAGGCGCTGTCCGTTCCGCCTACGGAAGCGTTGAAAAGTTTTACCTTTACGCCGTATTTCGCCTCAATTCCCGCAGCGAAAAGTTCCGGATACGTAGGCATATAAGGAGATACGTGAATATCTTTGTGCCCCGATGAATTTGCGCCCGTGGATATAGAATCACCGTAAACAAGCAGATTTATATCCTTACCGCTTGCAAGTTTTTCAAGAGTGTTTGCAAGCAGTCTGCCTTTTCCCTCGGCAACGTAACCGCCGTAACCCGCTTTGTGCCTATAGGTTATAACGGTCTGCCTTTGGTGATACCAACTGCCTTCCTTCCAGAGGACGTAACCGCCGTTCCTCGCCTCGAAGCCCGCCTGCCCTTCCGCAGGGTGGAACTCGTCGTAAGCAAGCGTTTTTATACCGCCGGACGGGTTTATTACGAATTTTCCGTTTTCCACGGAATAATCCTTTCCTTCCTCGTACTTCAGAAGAAGGTCGGCGCTTCTGACTTCTATAATTTCGTCTATGGGATATAAAAGGTCTATGGGAAGGATGCTTCCGTCCTTTTCTTTCACGGGCGTGATAGTTTCGTTATAGGTTATCTCGCCTTCCCAGAACGGCAGGAGCATTTCTTGAATATCAAAAAGTTTGTTTTCCGCTTTCACTCGAACTACCCCCCAAAACGTCAAACAAGAAAAAAGAGTGCAAACAATAACCGTTAACAATTTCTGCAATGTTTGTTTCATCGGCGTTTCCCCCTATGATTTCGCTTACGATAAAAGTTTAACACCGATTTTCAATATTTGTCAATACCTATTTCGGTAAAACGCTTAACCGCGTGTTTTAAGGGGGAAAGTAAAGCGTTTTAGCGTTTTTTGAATCAAAAAAGACGCCTTTACACAGAGGTAAAAACGTCTTTTTCCGTTTTTGAACCGAATTTACAAACAAATATTTTCCCGTTCGCTTTTATTCGATTTTATAGCAAAAAGGCCCGATGCCGAGCCTTTTTGCGAGATAAATAATGTGGAAATAATTTTACATTCCGTACTTATTCAACATTTTTTTGGTGAAGTTTAATAGTTCCGCCGCGCCCGCGTCGAGGTTTTCTTCCGTTGGGTTTTCGAGAATAGGACGCCATACCCTTATGTCGTACCCCACTTCGTTACCCATCATAAGGAAAGGTTCGGATACTATATCCTTCTTGTATTCGATATCTTTTAACGCCTTAAACACGTCGTCCCAGTCGATATGCCCTCTGCCGGGGATATTGCGGTTGTTATCGCCGGTGTGGAAATGGCGGAGCCGTTTGCCTACCAGCCGTATCGCGTCGCCTATGTTGTTCTCCTCGATATTCATATGATAGGTATCGAGGTGAATGCCGATATTCTGGCTGTTTACCATATCCGCGTATCTGATCGCCTCTGCCGCCGTGTTGACGAGCGGGGATTCATAGCGGTTTACCGCCTCGCAACACACCGTTACTCCCTCTTTTTCAGCAACCTTCATTACTTGCCGCATACTGTCCACGCTGCGGCAGAACATATCTTCCTTCTCCTTTTCGTCAACGAAGTGATCGGGCACGCCCCAGCCGCAGTAGGTTACGCCGGAGAACAGTTCTCCTTCCATAACCGCAATTTTATAAACGATTTCGGAAAGATATTTCACACCGCCCGCGCGAACGTATCTGTCACGGCTTGCGACGTCGTAAAGTCTGTTAAGCCCTAAACTGTACGAAAGTTTGATGCCTGCGTCGTCCGCATACCTCTTTATTTTGCGGCATTCTTCGTCGCTCATTTCAAGAAGCGGCTGCGCCTGAAATTCAAGTATGTCGAAGCCGAGCCTCTTTACCTTGTCGATATAGTATTTATAGTCTATATCCCACGTCTTTGACCAGAAGTTTACGAATATTCCGAGTTTGTTCATTTGTTTTTCTCCTTATATGATTTCTATATTGTATCCGAGGTATTTCCCGAACGCTTCCTTGACGGAAAAATTCCAACTGCCCGTCGCTATCGCTACGTGGTGGCGATACCCCTCAGTGGACATATAATTGAGCATTTCGTCGGCGGTACCTTCCTTCTTCTCAAATACGCAGCCGCAACCGAAAAACGCCTTCTCGATCGGATCGACGGTGATCCTGCCTTCCGTCACAAATGACCACAGTTCGCCGTCTTCCGTCTTGAAACTGCCGATCGTAACCTCGCCGTCCTTCACTTCCTCTACTCTTAACCCCACGCCCGACTCCGGCCCGTAAGACTTCTTGAACATAAGGTGTTCTTCAATGTGTCCTTTGCCTTTCAGCATAGACTTCGGCGACGGCCCGCAATGGAAGAAAATGGCCTTTTTCTCACATTCTCCGTAGTTATTGTT
>JAFTDZ010000285.1 GCA_017453885.1 Clostridia bacterium | reverse complement strand
TTTTGGGGTAAGAGATATGAGAGTTTCTCTTTTATCCATAAGATTTTGTTCCATTATAATAATGCCTGTTTTAATCATATTTTTACATACCGAGTTTACCGTCTGCTTCGGCAAAAACCACTCGTCGCAAATGCATTTTTGCGTGCATTTTCCGTTGTTAAAAACAGTATATAATACAGATAGTTCATTATAACTGATCCCATGTCGTTTTGCCCATAAAGAGTATTTATTGTTGATTTTATTAAATAGTTCGCTTCCGTTTTTCATAAACTCATATGTTTCCATAAAACCGCCCCTTTTAGTCAAATTTCGGACTATTACTATTATAGTCAATTTTCGGACTAATGTCAAGAGTTTTTATAAACTCAAAAAATTTTTTTGTGATAACTCAAATTACTTTTGACTGCTTAAAAAATTCTCATTTTTACTACTGCATTTTTAGAAAAACGATCGTACAAAGAAAAGCATAAAAAGCCTTATAATTCCTCATAAAAATAAGGATTTGGACTGAATGCCAAATCCCTAATTGCCCACCGCTTGAAAGTGCAATTACCATTAAATTTTAGTTTTTCATAAAATCCCTAATGGAACAGCACTAAACAGCCCTCGTCTTTTAATCTTCGTCTAAAAGATTGGTGACGATAAGTTTACTGTCGAGAATGGTCATCAAAAGTTCGTGCTTGTTCTCGAAGTTGCCCTTTTCAACGATCCTGTCGAGATGCCAGCGCACGTTCTGCAAAGACATGCCGAGTTCTTCCGCCGTTTCCGCGTAGGTGTAACCCTTTACGAAACAACGCAGTATCTTCATCTGCTTTTCCGTAAGGTCGTCGGAAAAAATATCTTTAAGCGTAACGTTCGGAGAATTCAGGGGAAAAACCCTCTCCCCGCCCGCGGTGCGGATCATCACGTCGAGAACGTCTTTCGTGCCGTAATCCTTATACCAAAGGCTGTCCGCGCAACCGTTTTTCGCCTCGGCAAGCACTTCCGCATCGACGAGGGAAGTTACTATAACTATCTTCGTATCGGGAAAATTTTTCTTTATCCGCCTGCCCGCGGCGAGGCCGGAATGATTGCCCGCGGTCTGCACGTCCATCAGAACGAGGTCGGGCGAATGTTCGGCGCAGAGTTTTTCCGCCTCGAAGGCGTCGTCCGTAGTGGCTAAGATTTGAAAACGGCTGTCGCCCGCTATCATCTGTTTAAGCACTTCGCGAACGTAAAAGTTGTCCTCTACAAGAATTACTTTTATCATATCTTCTCCTTTTCATCGGGAATTTCTATGGCCAGGGCGAACGCGGGAACGCCCGTTACTTCCATTCTGCCGCCGGCGTTTTCCACCGAACGGCGAAGCGAAGTAAGCCCGCCGCCCTCGGTTATCTTTCCGCGGGGAATCTCCCCGTCGTTAGTGAACACCGCGCGGTAAAAGCCGCCTTTTTCGCGCGTTATCGCAATATTTACGCGACTGCCGCGCGCGTGCTTGGCGCAGTTGGTAACGCACTCTTCCGCCGCGAGGATAACGGTTTTGCGGGCAATATCGCCCTGCGGCAAAGTTCCTTCCAGCGTTACGGAAACGCCCATATCCCGCGCCTTTAACCGCAGGGTATCGAAGTTGCCGTCCGCCGCGCCGCCCGTGAAGTGCCAGACGGCGTACTGAAGTTTTTCAAGTTGTTCGTCAACGGTTTCGCCGCTCGAATCCAAAACGCGCGCGAGGGCAACGAGGCTTGCGCCTATCTCGTTATGCACGCGTATCTTCATGGAAAGCGTTTCCTGCTCCCTTATGCGGTCGGGAAGCCGCGCGAGCATTTCGCCCGTCTTGGCGATGGCGCCGCGTATCTCCTCGTTTTCACGCTTTATCTCCTCGTTTGCAAGGTAAATTTCGGTAACGTCCTGCGCGGTTATCTGAGTGAAGCCGGAGAGAGAACCGCCGGACAACTGCGCGACGGCAAACTTCCACACCTTCCCGTCGGGAAAGCGGTAGAAATCGCCGAGTTTTTCCGCGCCGTTTTTTTCGGGCGCGGATAGCGCGGATAAAATTTCATCGGCCGTCTGCGGGTAACTGCCTATAAGGTCGGAAGCCAGCCAAGCGAAAGTCAGGTTCACGAGGATCAGCCGCCCGCTGCCGTCGGCAAAACACACGCCCGTGCCGAGGTTATCGAGCGTTTCCTTTACGGATGAGGGAGAAAGCCTTCCGCCGCTCTTTTTGCGGAGCGCCGCAACGGAGAACGCCGAGTAGGATACCGCCGCCGAAGATATGGCGAGGAATACCGCCCACGGAACGGGCAAAGGATAACTCGAAGGCTCCGCGGCGGACGACATCACATAAGCCGTAAACCCCGTAAAACACGCAAAAACGGCGATATTTATCATATTGCCGAGCGCCTTCGCACGGGTTATGAAGCGGTATAGCACGAGCGATAGAAGTGCGGAAGCGGCCAAAAACGGTGCGCCGGAGAGAAGGAGCCTTGCGGCAAACGGAAGAAGGGTGAAATACTTCATACGGCACCCCCGAGGGGCAGGATAAATTCCGTTTCCCCCTCTTCGCCGAACGTTTCGGCGCCCGAATAAAGCGATAAAACGCGGGCGGCGTCCACGGCGCAATCGAGCGTGACGGCTATCCGCAAAAGCCCGTTCACTTCGGCAACGCGCGCGTTTATATATTTCGCCTTGCCGAGAGCCGCCTCTATAACTTCTTCGAAAAAGTCGTAACAAAGCGTCAGCGCGCTTACGGAAAGATCGCCCGTCCTCACCGCAAAAGTCCCCTTTATCCCGCATAAACCGAGGGCGCGGAAGGATTCGGCAAGGGCGTTTTCAAGCGAAGTTCCGGGCAGGAGCGCGGTGTTTTCCGCAAGGAGAACGAAGTCCTTCCTGCGCTTTATGTAACTGCCGAGAACGATTATTTCCGCAACGAGCCTGCGCCTTTCCCCGTCGGTTTTCTCCGCGCGGTATTCCTTCACCCGCCTCTCTATGCCGTTTATCTGCCGCTGCGTTTTGCTTTGGAGAAGGTCGTAGAGGCGGTTTTGTTCTTCCACCGTTTTATACTCTTCCTCTTTGCGGTAGGAATAGCGGAGAAATTCGTTGCGGTCTTTCAGTTCCTCGCGGGTGAGTTGAAGGGTTTCGCGCGCGGCGAGGAGTTCGGAAATATCTTCCGTCCAAACCGCTCTGCCCCCGCGGACGGGCATATTGTGAAGGAGTTTTCCGTCCCCCGTGAAGACGGGCGACTTTTCGGCAGAGCGCAAAGTTTCCGCGTCTGCGGGCGAAACGTTTTCCTCCGAGTAATATTTAAGGTTATAATCCTCGTCGAATATCTGCACGGAGAGATTGCGCGAGGCGCGGAAGGCTTCGGCGTAGCGCGTGTTGGACTGTATCAGCCCGCAGGCGATGCAACTTTCGAAAAACACCGCAAAGGCAAGGCACTCGAACACCGCGAGATCCCACCCCACCGCGAGAATGAACGGAACGCGCATCGCATACGCCGCGACGTAAATTATCACCACGGCGAAAGGTATAACCGGTATCCACAGCGCGGGATTTTTTTTCGGAAGGCGGCTCTTTACGAACATTAACGCGAGCGACGCCGCCCCGCAGGAAACGCCCCACGCCACGTTGAGGATATAAGCCCAGCCGTAGGAGTAGTTGCTTTCCGACGGCGCGATTCCTTCGGGAAAACGGAATACCCACCCGTGAAAATCGTTCGCGAGGGTAACGAGCACGAGCGCCGCCGCCGGCACCGCGAGAAGAAACGCCCGCTTCGGCAGACGGTAACCTTCGTGCCTGCCGATCGATAGCGCCACGAACAGCGCGAGCGTCGGTATGAACAGCATAGGCGCGTAATACGCGTACCACAGGTACCTGACCGCCGTAGCGTTCGCGATAAAATGGAATTTGAACGCGCGGAGAATCATCCATACGAGCATCAGCCCCGCGGACAGCGCGAGAAATTTCCTCGCCTGCACCTGCACCACGCGCCTGTAAACGGTAACGCCCCACCCCGCGAAAAGCCCGAGGTAGATAAGCGTTCTCAACACGTTGCACAGTTTGCCTATGAAAAGAGGAATGCCTTCCGCCCTCGAAACGGCGCGGCAAACCACGGCGACGGCGACTGCCGCCCCCACCGAAACTGCGGTATATACGGTTTTTATCTTCCTCTTTTCCATTGTACTATTCCACCGCAGGGAACTTACCGCGCGTACGCCGATGCTCGAAGGCATATAAAAAACACCTTATCCGCGCGCGGCGAATTTCGCTTGAATATATTTTAATATTTATTGAAACTTTTGTCAATTCAATTATATTAACGAAAAAAAAGAGCCGCGGGATTTATCTTTAACGCCGCCGTTGCAATAGACGTATCTACAAAGCGATGAGCAGGAGCCGTGCGGACTGTTACGGTCGTGTGTAAATTCAAATTCCGCGCCGGTAAATCGCAAATGATATTTATAAAGAAAAAAGCCTGTAAGATCAGGCTTTTTCGATATCAACGGCAAATAAAATCATATTCCCGCGTTTCTGTTAAACTTTATTATCCGTAAAAGCAATTTTTAATACCGTTGATCGACTTTCGTAACGTAAGTTTCGCCGTAAAAATGCTCTTCCTG